>NZ_JAUBSH010000104.1:0-23588 GCF_036704705.1 Microcoleus sp. K1-B1
TGTCATATTCTACCATGCTGTGCCTAGATTGTTAACCTTCTTTTTTTACTGTTACCCCGATTTATTGAGCGGATACCAAAATAGTTATTTTTTTTGATAATGCTAGTTTTCATAATAAAGAAGAGTACCTGAAACAAAATCAAACAGAAATGCCTAATCTTAATTTATAATTTGTCCCCGAATACAGCCCCGACTATAACTTAATTTAATTGGTATTTCTTTCCACTAAATAATATGTTTTCCAGAGGCTATTTACATCAATTGAAGAGCTAGAGAATTTATGGCAGAGCCTCTTAAAATAAGGACAATTAATAATTAAATTGGAGCGAAAAATCAAAAATAAGGGTAATGCTTGTATCACTGTTTAAATGTGCAACAGCTTAGTTTCCAGCCTGACACCTTGTACTCTACAGAGCGACAATGCTTTTTGAATTTGGGATAACCCTTCCTTTTCTCGCCTTTTTTACAGCGGCTATAGAAGCTAGATATAGAAGCCCAAGTGCGTTCCGCACTGGCTTGACGGGCGGCTGACTTGAGCTTTTTCGCGAAAGCGCTATGCAGGCAATATCTTTGCAGAGTTCGTACAAGATGGCCTTACTAACATCTGCGTTGTCCCTCCAAAATCTGACAGCTTTGTTTCTAATGAACTCGCCTGTTCGGATGGCTTCATCAAGTGTACAGTATTGGTCTCTCGTTCTATTTTTTAGCTTTGCTTCTCTTAGCTATCATGGTATGATTATATCAAACCTCAGCACTTTTTATCAAGGAAAGTCCTAGATAAAAGCCGCACTTAAGTGCGGGGCTTTAAACCCCATTTTTCGGTAAAAATTATCTAAAACCCTATGGGAGCAAGGAGCAGTAACCCCCTCGAAGCAGCCGGCTCGACTCGTGAGCCGATCAAAATAGGCGTGTTGCATTCGCTGACGGGCACGATGTCCATCAGCGAAATTTCTGTTAAAGATGCGACGCTGTTGGCTGTTGAGGAAATTAATGCGGCGGGAGGGGTGCTTGGACGCCCCTTGGAAGCGGTTATAGAAGATGGAGGCAGCGATTTACAGACTTTTGCTCAAAAAGCTAAGCAATTGCTCCTAGAAGCGCAGGTGGTGGTGGTATTTGGCTGTTGGACTTCGGCGAGCCGCAAAGCTGTACAGCCGGCTTTCGAGCATGGCCAAGGGTTGCTGTTCTATCCGGTTCAGTATGAAGGGCTAGAACAGTGTCCGAATATTTTCTACACTGGTGCTGCCCCGAACCAACAGATTGTGCCGGGGGTGAATTACTTGCTGGCACAGGGGAGGCGGAAAATTTTCCTGTTGGGTTCGGATTATATCTTTCCCCGCACGGCAAATCTGATTGTGAAAGCTCAACTGGCGGCAGTCGGGGGAGAGTTAGCGGGGGAAGTGTATCTGCCGTTGGGATCGAGGGAAGTGGGGGAGGCGATCGCACATATCTTAGCAGTGAAACCAGATGCTATTCTCAACACTCTCAACGGCGACAGCAATGTGGCTTTTTTCCAAAAGTTGCGGGAAGCTGGCGTGAAACCCGAGGATTTGCCGGTGATGTCGGTCAGCGTAGCAGAAGAGGAAGTGCGGGCGATCGGGCCGTCCAATATTGCTGGACATTTGGTGGTATGGAACTATTTTCAAACGGTGGATACACCGGAAAATCGTAAATTTGTCAAGGCTTATAAAGCCCGATACGGGGAAAATCGAGTCACGGATGACCCGATCGAAGCGGCTTATTTGGGTGTTTATCTATGGAAGCATGCAGTAGAAAAAGCTGGTTCGACAGATGTGGTTAAAGTCAGGGCGGCTGCTAAAAATATTGAGTTTGCAGCGCCTTCGGGCAAGGTAAAAATAGATGGCCAAACGCAGCATATCTGGAAAACAGTGCGGATTGGCAAGGTGAGGGTGGACGGTCAAATTGAGGAGATTTGGAATTCCGGCGCACCGGTTCCGCCAGATCCTTTTCTCAAGGGCTATCCTTGGGCGGCGGCACTTGCTACGAGGGGGATTTCTCTGGGAACTCGGGCGTCTTTGAGTGGGCTGTTTGTCATCTTGGTACTGATAACTTGGATGGCGGTGGGAGTCGGGTGGATGGGTACTGTGGAGATGAAGAACTATTTGCTGACAATAGAGGCTGCCTCACATCCGGCGGCTGCGGTTTCTGAGGCAGCAATGGCGGTGCTGGTGCAGCAAACTCTCTTTGTGGCGAGCCGCACTCAGCACTGGCTGATGGGGGCTTTGGTTTTGAGTTTGATCGCGGGGATAGTGGGTTTTGTGTCGGTGTCGGCAATTATTCGGAATCTCGGCTTGCTGCGGGAAACTGCCGAACAGATGGCTAGCGGTGATTTGACGGCTCGATCGCCTGTGGTTTCTAATGACGCGATCGGGGTGCTATCTTCTACTCTCAATACAATGGCTCAGCAAATTAGCAGTTTGCTCAACGGTTTGGAGGTGCGGCAGCGGCAGCTAGAGGAACGATCGGGGGAATTGGAAGTCGCTAAGAATGCTGCCGAAGCTGCCAACCGGGCGAAAAGCACTTTTTTAGCAAATATGACTCACGAGTTGCGGACGCCTTTGAATGCGATTATCGGCTACAGCGAGCTGCTGCAAGAAGAGGCTCTGGAACTCGGCGAAGAAGAGTTTGTGATGGATTTGGCAAGCATTAATATGGCAGGCAAGCAGTTGCTCACCATTATTAGTGACATCCTGGATATTTCTAAAATTGAAGCCGGAAAGGTGACTCTTTTTTTGGAGACTTTTGAGGTGTGGAATTTGATCGAGGAGGTTGTCACTACTGTTCAACCAATGCTAGGGAAAAATGGCAATACTTTGATCGTCAATTGCGATCGCAATATTGGCACGATCTACTCCGATTCGTCGAAGCTGCGGCAAGCGCTATTAAATTTGGCGAGCAATGCTGCTAAGTTTACCGATCAAGGCAAAATTACGATTAATGTTTGGAAGGAAGAAGGGAAGGTTTTGCCGATCGACAATTCGGAAGAACTCTCGGCAGATCCTTCTCGCTGTCAACAGCCTTTGATCGTGTTTCAAGTCAGCGATACCGGCATTGGCATGACTGAGGATCAGGTGTCGAGGCTGTTCGGAGCTTTCACCCAAGCAGACGATTCTACTACCCGCAAATACGGCGGCACCGGTTTGGGGCTGACAATTAGCCGGAAGTTTTGCCAGATGATGGGCGGGGACATTACGGTTGAGAGCGAGTTTGATTGCGGTTCTAGTTTTACGATCCGGTTGCCGGTGGTGGTTAAAAACCCGAAGGAAGTTGCGCCCGATCGAGAAATCCCAGAAATGCAGCCGAAGTATTGCCAGGAGTTAGAAACGAGTGTAGTGGCGACTGAAGAGAAGCAAAAAGAAGTGCGATCGCAACCGCTGGATCTGCCGGATGCTGCTACGGTGCTGGTGATTGACGACGATCCAGACGCGCGGGATTTGATGACCCGCTGCTTGTCGAAACAGGGATTTCGGGTGCGATCGTCGGCTAGCGGTCAAGGGGGGCTTCTGTTGGCTAAGGAGTTGCTGCCGGACGCGATTATTCTGGACGTGATGATGCCAAGTATGGACGGCTGGGCGGTGCTGTCGGCATTGAAAGCCGATCGAGATTTGGTTGATATTCCAGTGATTATGATAACTTTTTTGGACGACCAAAATCATGGTTTGGAATTGGGAGTGGCGGAGTATGTGAGGAAGCCTGTGGATTACAAGCGCTTTGCTGCTTTATTGAGTAAATATCAGGGTCTGGGGAAGTAGTTATTAGTCATATCTATTCTGGTTGGACGAGCAAGATATGGTTGACTGTTAACTGGTGGCTGTTGACTCAAATTCTGCTTTCGGAAGCACTGACTTTTTAGACATTTAAATAATACCGATGCAACCGCAAACAATATCCGTAGTCCTTAGCCCTTGCTCTCTGAAATGTCAAAGATGAACGGTTAAATGTTGTGAACTATTAACAGTTATATCAACTGCGAAGACGCTGAGGACGTTATTAATTGTTGAAATTCTTGCTTAGATAGTTTTGTGCGGAAGGTCTTCTGCTATAACTATTATCAATCACCAAAAATATTAAAATATTTAATCGCTCTCCTGCCAACGGCTCAGATACTGTTTTTGTAACTCAAAAGTGAGATTTTGTGGATTGAGTAGTTCGCTTTGGCAGCGAGTTCAAATTCTTGGGCTAACCTGTGACCACATTAGGAAGAGAGATTTGCAGCGCTTTTTCGCTCGTGCTTTTCCTGACCCAGTGGAGCTATTTAACAATGGCGAAAGGATTGTTAGGCGTAGCGGAATCACGGTATGAAAATAGATAACTTGGTAATTCGGAAGATGTTCTGATATCGTTTCCGGTTGCATCGGAATAATAAAATCGAGTCAACAGTTAACACTCAATCATTCAGTTTTTCGACCCGCCCGTCAACAGTCAACAGTCAACAATAATTCCGGTGCAACCGGAATTGATATGACAGGCTTGTTTCATTTTTTGCAGATTGAGTCGTTCATACCATAAATTAGCAACGCCACTGTGGTGTTGGTTGGGGCATTGTTCCAGTGAAAGTAGGTTACGAGGGTTGATCGCCTGCATCACTCGCCACAGTTGCATCGGGTGCTGCAGATTCTAGATCCGATGGCAGATGATTGGTGATGAAGGAACTCCAATGAGCTATCCCACCTGAATCAAATTCCATCTGCAAAATTGACGCATTCGGTACTGGAAATCCTCGCGAAAATCCCAAAAGCCGAGTCATGGCAACGGCATCAATTACCGTTGGGTTAGCCAAAATCTGCCACAGCATGGCTTTGATAAAAAATCCATGTGAAAAGACAACTACAAAACCGGATTGTTGTTGCAACTGGTTTAGGGTAGTTCGGACTCGTTCCATCAGTTGAACCAACGATTCGGCGTTGGCTCCATCGACATATTCAGGGTCGCAGCGGTCCCAGTAAGCTTTGCTCAAAGGTTTGCGATCCAGGATTGTGGTTGGTTGATCGAACTGTAGGCCCAGATAGGTAAATTCCTGAACTTGCCAAACCTCAACGGGTGTATGTGGAAATTGTTCAATCAATGGTTGAGCAGTGAGTTGTGTTCTCAGATAAGGTGAAGTTACAATCAAGTCTGGAGTTTGTGTAACGGCGGTTGGAATACATCTTGATTGTCGATCGCCCAATTCACTTAAGGCATTTTCATGGGGCCCAATAGTTGCCAACCCTGCATTGGATTGACTTTGACCATGACGAATAATCCAAATAGACACGGTTTGATATTCCCTCTCATTTAGGGTAAAAATCACTTCTAGGGTGTTGCTGAATCACGGGATGAAAATAGATAAGTGGGAAATTCCGAAGATGTTCTGACGCGCTTGTTTCATTTTTTGCAGATTGAGTTGTTTATACCATAAATCAGCAACGCCGATTGTTAAAATGGGCATGGTTAAATAAATCACTTTAGACGATTCAATTGCTCGATCGCCTTCGTCAAAAACTTCTCTAAAAAAGTTTAATTAGTCATTAGTTAACAGCAAAAAAACTAATAACTAATGACCAATGACTAATTAATCTAAGAAGCCCATTAATGTCGAGCTATCGTCAATTTCGTTTGAGGCAATGGGGCGGTTTCCTCCCATTGTGGAGTAAACTTCATCAATGTGAAGAGTGCTGATTGCAATAGGGCGAGCACCGGACATACTGAACATTTCACTGACTTGCATGGCGCTGGAGCCGATCGGGCGGTTGCCCATTGTCGCAACCACTTCAAAGTCGCTGGATTCGACCGGGCGATTGGCTACAATGCCGTAGGTTTCGCTGATGTGCAGAGTGCTGGCGCCGATCGGGCGGTTCCCCGATATCGAGACGGTCTCGCTGATGGTAAAATCGTCTGGGCCGACGGGACGGTTGTCATGCAGGAGTTGAGGCCGATAAAGTTGAATTCCTGTTGCCTTGGCATCCGTGGGTTCTGTCGCTTGGCTTTTGGAACTGCCTTTGCCGCGGCGGGCGATCGCTTTGCTTTTGCCTGTACCTGTACTGCTGGTATCCATAATTCTTTTCCTCGCTTATTTTGGGACGTTGATTGCTGGGTGCGGACAACTGCTTTTTTTGGCTTTCTGCTTGCTATTTCGGCCGATGATTAAAATAATATTACAAAGTCTAACTATTTTTTTAACGAAATTGCAGAATCTCTGCATTTTTGTTAAGATTTATGGGTAATAGCTACATTTTCCTATGGTAACTGCGGCAGCATCTTTTCAATTGCAAGCGCCCTTCCAGCCCACAGGCGACCAACCGCTAGCGATCGAGCAACTTGTCAAAGGCATCGAAGCTGGGGATCGATTTCAAACCTTACTCGGCGCCACAGGTACGGGCAAAACCTTCTCCATTGCCTCGGTGATTGAAAAAGTTGGCAGACCCACCTTAGTCCTAGCACACAACAAAACCCTGGCAGCCCAACTGTGTAACGAACTGCGAAATTTTTTCCCGAACAATGCAGTCGAATACTTTGTCAGTTATTACGACTACTACCAACCTGAAGCATACATCGCCGTCACCGATACTTTCATTGAGAAAACGGCAGCAATTAACGACGAGATCGATATGTTGCGGCACTCCGCCACGCGATCGCTCTTTGAACGCCGCGACGTAATTGTAGTTGCTTCAATTAGCTGCATCTACGGTTTGGGAATGCCCGCAGAATACCTGAAAGCGGCTATTCCTTTGCGAGTAGGAATGGAAGTCAACCAGCGGCAAGTTTTGCGAGATTTAGTTAACGTCCAATACAGCCGCAACGATATAGATTTAGGCAGAGGCAAATTTCGCGTCAAAGGCGATGTTTTGGAAATTGGCCCCGCTTACGAAGATAGAATTATTCGGGTTGAATTCTTCGGCGACGAAATCGATGCCATTCGCTACGTTGACCCCGTAACAGGTAAAATCCTGCAAAGTTCAACGGCTTTAAATATCTATCCAGCGCGCCACTTTGTCACGGCAGAAGATAAATTAGAGGCTGCTTGCCAAGGGATAGAACTCGAATTAGAAGACCGACTGGCAGAATTTGAAAAAGAGGGTAAACTATTAGAAGCTCAGCGGTTGGAACAGCGGACGCGCTACGATTTGGAAATGCTGCGCGAGGTAGGTTACTGCAACGGAGTCGAGAATTATTCGCGGCATTTAGCAGGGAGAAATGCGGGGGAACCGCCAGAATGTTTGATTGATTATTTCCCGAAAGATTGGATGTTGGTGATAGATGAATCTCACGTCACAGTGCCGCAAATTCGGGGAATGTACAACGGGGACCAAGCGCGCAAAAAAGTATTGATAGAACACGGTTTCCGCTTGCCCAGCGCGGCTGATAACCGGCCTTTAAAAGCAGAGGAATTCTGGGCAAAAGAGAATCAGTGCATCTTTGTTTCAGCTACGCCTGGGGATTGGGAAATGGAAATATCCGAAGGCAGAGTTGCAGAGCAAGTAATTCGCCCTACCGGAGTAATAGATCCGACAATTTTTGTGCGCCCGACAGAAGGACAAATTGATGATTTGTTGGGGGAAATTAAGGAGAGAGTAAGTCGGGACGAGCGAGTTTTGGTGACGACTTTAACCAAGCGGATGGCGGAAGATTTAACCGAATATTTGCAGGAAAGGGGAATTAGAGTGCGGTATTTGCACTCGGAAATCCAGTCGATTCAACGCATCGAAATTATCCAAGATTTGCAGGATGGTAAGTTTGATGTATTGATTGGTGTTAACTTGCTGCGGGAAGGTTTGGATTTGCCGGAAGTTTCGCTGGTGGTAATTTTGGATGCGGATAAAGAGGGGTTTTTGCGATCGGGACGTTCGTTGATTCAAACGATTGGAAGGGCGGCGCGGCACGTTCAGGGACAGGCTATTTTGTACGCGGATAATTTGACGGATAGTATGGTTAAGGCGATCGACGAAACGGATCGGCGCCGGGGGATTCAGCTAGCGTACAATAAGATGCACGGGATTACGCCGCAGCCGATCGCGAAAAAGCGATCGAGTAATGCGATTTTGGCATTTTTGGATGTGTCGCGCAAGCTGAATTCTCAGCAGTTGGAGGAGGTTTACGAACAGGTAAACGAGTTATCTTTGGATGAGATTCCTCAGTTAATCGGGCGGTTGGAAGCGCAGATGAAGGCGGCGGCTAAGAAGTTGGAGTTTGAGGAGGCGGGTAAATTGCGCGATCGGATTAAGCATTTGCGGGATAAGCTATTGGGACATTAAGCTTTTTGGCAGGGAATTGAGGGGGATTTTTAACCGCAGATGCACGCAGATAAACGCTGATGAAGGGAGAATTTAAAAGCCAAACATGGCTTTTAGTCCATTGGCGATCGGCTGATACTCTTGTGCGGTTAAATCTCCTCGGTAGCCCAAAACACGCTTTATGTCCACAGCACGTATTTGATCCAGCAACACTGTAGAGTCATAGCGTATGTTTCCCATTCCAGCCTGAAGCTGCGGATATAGCGTTGAGTTTCGTGCCGCCCAATCTCCTTGTTGTGTCGTCAAGGGAACGACTATTACCAACGAAAACCGCGTTATCCCTGTGACATTTGGCAAAGCTACAATTACCCCAGGTCGAGTGTTTTCCTGTTCGCGACCGGGGGGAATTTGAGCCGGGAAGTTAACTAGCACTACAGCCCTCACCTGCAAAAAATTAGGTAGCTGACTCACAAATTTTCTCTAGGGTTTTATTGCTAATGTCGATCGGGTTTGTTTCTTGAATCCGCCATTTAGCATAGGCGATAACTTCTTTAAAGTCTGCTTCTTCAAGTTCTGGATAAGTTTGGCGTATTTCTGCTGTCGAATAGTGAGACGCCATCATTGAGATGATAGTTTCAACAGTTATCGGTAAGTTGCGAATGCAAGGTTTTCCCCCCATGAATTCTGAATCGCAGGTAATTCTAGTAAATTGCTGGATATCTTCTTTGGTATTCGTTGCAATTTCATTGTCCAGAATTACTATGCCAACTCCCGGAATAAAACGCACAGGCTTTGTGCCTTCGAGGGGGTCTACATCTCCCCAATCATAGGGGGGAATTTCATTATCGACGAGGTAAAGTTGACGCCAAGGCGATTTTGCCAATGCTTCCTCGGAAATGTCAGGAAAAAATATTAGCACTTCTCCGATGCCAACGGGAAAACCATTGAGTTTGCTCAAGCCATCTATAATGGCGGCTAGAACTGATAAGTCTAGGTGGTTGAGGTTTTCGGCTTTTGCGATCAGTTGGTATACGGTTTCAGGATTGAGTGTTTCGCCCACAGCTTCGACTAAGTTTTCGGGGGTGAAACCTCGACATTTCAAGTATTCGGCTAGTTGTAAGCGAATTGTACTCATGGGTTTAGTTGAGAAAGATTTTAGGGTGAAGTGCGATCGCCCTTTACCATTGTCCTATTTTTTGGATGGGAAGGGCGATCGTACTTTTTACCAGATTCCTAGCCTTTGGGCTGATTCGCGATCGTGACAATCTGCGTTTGATGAACCATCGTTATCCCAGTGATTTGGCTGCCAATCACGTTCGCGCCTCAAGTCATCTATTTCTTGTTGCTGTTCAAGGACTTTTTGCTCAAAGGATTGGATAGTTTTATCCTGAGCTTTGATAGTTTCATCCTTTGCTTCGTTTTCCTCAAGCAGACTGCGGTTCCACTCCGCCAAAGCGCGGTTCGACTTCGCCAAAGCGCGGTTCGACTCCGCCAAAACAGAGAGGGTTTTCTTAGTCCGCTGAAGGTAGGTGTACAACGACTCGCATTGTGGAGTATAATTATGGGACATATATTTCAAAAGTTACGTTAACTTGTGGTGGTCTGAAGTTGAGATGTCAAACCACCGTGAGTTTGCTAGCTAAAGCAAGGCCTCTGTCTGAATCGTTACTTCAGGCGGGCCTTTTCCGTATCAGATATGATTTGCTATTGCAAAAACTACAAGCCATTAAAGCGTTGTCTTTCTTACACTTGGGAATGTGAGGAAGTTTTGTTTGAGCTTGTATTTTAAGAATTTAACATTCGTGCGGTCACTTGTCAAGCAAGCAATAAGACCGTTTGTTTTCTTTATTAAGGAGATTTAAACATCCGATTGCAGACATTCGATGGCGATTTAATCTAATACGCTTGAATAACCGCATATACGGGGCTATGGGTAAAGTAGATGCCAACTCAACCTCAATTTGCCGACATCCGATGCCGCTTTAATCTAATACGCTTGAATAGCGCAGTCTACCGCGCTATGGGTAAAATGGAAGCCACAATCAACCTAAATCTCTATTAAGAATTGAAACCTGAGTGAAGTGATTGCGGGCAGATAGGGCAAGGGTTTCAGAAATATAAAAAAAAGACCGATCGCCCAAAACACCACCAAAACCAACTACTTGCTTAATACCGCAGCATCGGTACTGCTAGCCAAAGCCGGACTAATAAACTCATCCTTCTCTTCCAGCGTGATGTAACCTTTATCTACAGCTAGCTGCATCACTTCCTGAAGAAAACCTCTGAGCACATCTAATACGTGAGTGCGATCGAATTCAAAAAGCTTTTCCCAACCAGTGGTAAGTTGGGCGAAGTGAAACGTAGGGTTCGTGACCTCAACCCAACCTACTAATATCTAATCCGGGTTAAATTTACCCTCTATCTGTTAGTCCGCGCAGGCGGACTTTGTGTGACAAGAAGCGGTTTCAACCGCCGAGATATCTTACGGTGTCGGATTAGGATACTTAGCGTGCACCGCATCGATTTCCGCTATGATATGCTTATCCAAATTCACCTCCAAACTACCGATATTTTCCTCCAACTGTTCGAGACTTGTTGCACCGATAATAGTGCTAGTTACAAACCAGCGCGATCGCACATACGCCAAAGCCATCTGCGCCGGACTTATCCCGTGTTTCCCCGCAATCTCAACATACGCTTTCACCGCATCGTTCAGATTAGTTTTATCGTAACGCTGACCAAATCCCGCGAATAAAGCCAACCTAGAATTTTCGGGAATTCCATTCAAGTATTTACCCGTTAACAGCCCAAACCCCAAAGGACTGTAAGCCATAAATCCCACATTCTTAAAACGGCAAGTTTCTGCTAAATTTAGGTGAAACGTCCGATTGCTCAAACTGAAAGCATTCTGAATCGAAACAACTTTCGGCAAATCGTGTTTTTCCGCCAAGGCACAAAACTCGCAAACTCCCCAAGGCGTCTCGTTACTCAAACCCAAATAGCGGATTTTCCCAGCTTTAATCAAGTCAGCAAATACCTCTAACTGTTCCAAAATCGGTACGGTTTCGTGTTCTTGGGCGATGTCGTAATCCGGCGCGCCAAATAAGGGCACGTAGCGGTCTGGCCAGTGGATCTGATAGAGGTCGATGTAGTCAGTTTGCAAGCGCTTCAGGCTGTCATTCAGGGCTTTTTTGACATTTGGGCGATCGATCTGATTTTTCCCTTCCCGAATCCACTTTAATCGAGTGCTTCTGCCCGCCACTTTAGTCGCTATAATGACTTTATCCCGCTGCTGTTTCGCCAACCATTCCCCGATATATTCCTCTGTTTTTCCCTGAGTTTCCGCCTTTCCAGGGACAGGATACATTTCTGCCGTATCGATAAAGTTGATTCCTTTATCGATCGCAAAATCGAGCTGTTGCGCCGCTTCTGCAACGGTGTTCTGCTGGCCATAAGTCATCGTACCCAAACAGATTTCAGATACTGATAAATCGCTGTCGCCCAGTTTTTTGTATTCCATGAGTTTGATTACTGGAAAAATATCTGATTCTATATTACAGAAAAACCTTGATTTAATTGACAACTCCAGAAAAGTGCGCGAGGCTTTCTCCTCTCTTCCTCTGCGCTCTCTGCGACCTCTGCGGTTAAAAACTTTTAAAAGATATCCGCACTTAAATGTTAATATAAATAATTCGTATTCGTCTGATGTATGAGTAGTCGCCCGCCAAAAATTCCATTTGTCAACCTCTCCCTGCAACACCAACCAATCCAATCTCAAATAACAGAAACTATTGGGAAAATTATCGAGCAAGGAGATTTTATTTTAGGTCAAGCACTGACAGAATTTGAAACAGCATTTGCAGCAGCTTCGGGAGTAAAATACGGCGTAGGAGTGGCTTGCGGAACTGATGCGATCGCTCTGGGACTCCAAGCTTGCGGCATTAATCCGGGCGACGAAATTATCATACCCGCTAACACTTTTATTGCCACCGCGATCGCCGTCCTCCAAGCCAAAGCTATACCTATTCTGGTAGATTGTGACCCGGAAACCGCCCTGATTGACCTCACAGCAGCCGCAACAGCAGTTACCTCGAAAACCAAAGCAATTATCCCCGTACACCTCTACGGTCAAATGGTATCGCCCCGGCAGCTTTTAGATTTTGCAAACCGCCACAATTTAATCATATTTGAAGATGCCGCCCAAGCGCACTTAGCCGAAAGAGAAGGATACCGCGCGGGTTCCATTGGAAAAGCAGCAGCATTCAGCTTTTATCCCAGCAAAAACCTCGGTGCTTTTGGCGACGGCGGGATGTTAATTACTAACGATGCACAGCTCGCAGACAAAATGCGAACTCTCCGCAATTACGGAGCACCCAGCAAATATTTGCACACAGAAATCGGTACCAACAGCCGCCTCGACAATTTGCAAGCAGCCGTGCTCAATGTTAAATTGCCTTACTTAGAAAAATGGAATCGCGATCGCACCGCCGCCGCCCAACACTACGATACTCTACTAGAACCATTGAAACACAAAGGCATTGTACCGATCGCCAACCACAGCAGCAGCGGTCACATTTATCACCTCTATGTTATCAAAATTACTGAGGAAAGCTCGTTAGCGAAGCCCTCGAAGAGGATCGACCGCAACACCCTTCAGGAAAAACTCGCCCAACACGGCATTCAAACAGGCATACACTATCCCGTACCTTGTCACCTGCAACCCGCCTACCAAAACTTAGGCAATCCGGGCGACTTCCCCCACGCAGAAACCCTGTGCCAACAAATTTTATCATTGCCAATGTATCCGGGATTGAGCAATACTCAGATCGAGCAAGTTGTTCGCGCGATCGTACTATCATTGAATTGCTAATTGTTCATCAAACTTATGCTGCAGGTGATTCAAGCAGTAGGGTGCGGTTTTCAAAGCGTTTTTGTGGGGAATTAACCAATCTTTAACTCACAGTTCAAAACCACAAAGCGTTACAACTCCAGCGCGGCAATCTCAAAACTTCTCAAACCATGCACATCCAGCGCAAAATTCGCATTGTTTTCAAGCGATACCTCCTGGGGGAAGGTATCACGCTGCTCCTAGTGCTGCTGTACGCCCCCCTGCTAGTACACTGGTACGACGGCTGGTTGAACAAAAGCATCAGCCTCGAACACGAATATTTCAGCCACGGACTAATTGGTTTGCCCTACGCAGCTTATATTGCTTGGATGAACCGAAAGTGCTGGCGCAGCTTGCCCGATTCACCGCATCCTTTGGGAGGCTTTTTGCTGGTACTAGCCACGCTTTTTTATCTGAGTCGCTTGAGCGATTTAGTAAATTTATCCCTTCCCATAATGCTGGCCAGCATTTGCTTATCTTTAAAAGGAATTCCCGGCTTTAAATTGCAGGCGATGCCGCTTTTGTTCGTATTTCTGGCCTCGCCAAACCACATTCCTTACCTCATAGAACCCTACGCCTTGCCCTTACAGCAATTCATTGCTGAAGCATCAGGCTGGATATTAATTAAGGTTGGTATCAACGTGAGAGTGGAAGAAATTTATCTGTACGTAAACGAGCGCATTGTAGAAGTTGCTCCACACTGTGCCGGCTTAAAAATGCTGTTTACCAGTCTTTACGTCAGCTTAATTCTGCTGGATTGGACGGGAGTTTGGAACTCTCGCCAAAAAAGCCTTTTGTTTTTAGTGATTACATCCATTATTAGCATCACTTCCAACATATTTCGCAATACTTTGCTAACTTACTTTCACGGAACCGACAGAGAGGCGCTTTTTACTTGGCTGCACGCCGGATGGGGCGGCGATTTGTATTCTGCTTGTATACTAGGGTTATTGGTACTTCTCCTCAACGGGATGGAAAAGTATTTCCCAAGTCAGTCTGGCAATTAATGAAACAGATGATTTCAGCACAGAAACTACTGCGGCGGTATCAATTATCTAAAATTATGGTACTGGTGTTTTTGCTGGTATTAGTTGGGGCAGTAGCAATTCCCGGCTACTCGACGGGAAGGTGGCCTTGGACAAACCCGCCAACCCTTGCCAACCTCAAGCAATTAAGAAGTGTGCGCCAAAACGGGATAAAAATTCCTGGGTGGCAAGTTATAGGCGTTCAGAATAACGTCCAAATTGGCGCTCACAGATGGTTAGTTGAAGAAATTAAAAAGGATCAAACAATTGCCATTTTATTGCTGTTGCCTCAAAATTACCCCAAAAACCAGCCCCAAGTAGAATGGCTAGATATCGATGGATTTCATCGGTGGCAAACGGATTCTCATCGCACTTTGAGGTTTACAGTTAAATTAGCACCAATACCCGGCCAGCCACCGCCTACTGTCGAGGCGAGGTTTTTCCGAAGCTGGACTCCCCAACAAACTTTTGCTGTCGTGCAGTGGTACGCTTGGCCTAACGGGGGTTCTCCAGCAACCAGTCGCTGGTTTTGGGAAGACAGCATTGCTAGACTCTCGAACCGCCGCGCCTCTTGGGTTGCTGTCAGTATCATCCTTCCCATTCAACCGCAGGGCGAGATTAAGATAGCTCAACCATTGCTGGAATCTCTTGCCGAAAGTGTCCAGGCTAAATTAATTACAGAAACTTTTCGGTTTCAGTAAGCAGGTAGGTGCAAATAAATGGGCTTAGGGCGTGGGCGAGTTTTGCCAAAATCAACTGCTTCCTAGTCAATATTCAGGTTCAACCCGCCCGAAAATATCTTATTGTTTTTTCTCGGCGCTATATTTAGATGAAACTTACAAATCAGGTCATCATTCAAAATATTACTTTTTTAAATCCTCTGAAAATGCGGCAAAAATCCACAATTAAAAATTGTCTCGCTTTTTCCTTGGCAGGCCTGCATTCAACTGCTTGGACTCTATCTTTTGCTGCTATATTCTGGGGTTTTAATAGCAATAATTTTTCGGAAACGGCTTTAGCTCAATCTGTTGTTCCAAGAGACGAGCGACTCGTGGCGCCACCGCCATTGCGTGTACCGCCACCGCCGCCTGCAAATTTCAACCGGGATATTAACCCAGCTTTTCGGAATCGGCCCTACCGCCTGGGCCCGGGAGACCAGATTTCTGTTCAAGTTCAGCGCTTCCCAGAACTAGGTTTTGCAGGTGCAATCAGCCCTGAAGGGGTAATTGTACTGCCACTAATCGGAACAGTAAATGTGCGTGGTCTTACTGTCGAAGAATCACAGCAGCGCCTCCGGGAGCGCTTTGGCCAATTTATCAAAAATCCTCAAGTCTCGGCTGCTTTGCTGGTTCAGCGCCCCGTAGTGGTGACGGTGACGGGGGAAGTGGCGAGACCGGGTTTTTATCCGCTGCAAACCCCCCAGCTTCCTGCGGCTCTGGCTGCTGCTGCTGGGACTAATCCTACGGCGGAACTGCGGGCGGTGCGTGTGCGGCGGACTCTGCCGGGAGGTGCTGTGGCGGAGCAAGTTGTTGATATTTTGACACCGTTGCAAACTGGTATTGCGCCGCCGGATTTGCGTTTGGAAGATGGAGATGCGATCGTCGTACCGTATAAACAGGTTACGCCCGATCGCAAATCCGATCAAGATTTAGCATCCAGGTACAGCCTCGCTGCTGCTGCTGTCCCCGTCCAAGTCACTGTCACCGGAGAAGTCAGCAAACCGGGTTTTTACACGCTTCCGGCGGGTTCTGGTCGAATTTCGGCTGCTTTGGTGACTGCGGGGGGAGTCACGGGAAAAGCCGATTTGCGGGAGGTGCGAGTGCGGCGGACGCTGATGGACGGCTCGTCGGTGGAGGAACCAATCGACCTCTACACTCCCCTAGCAAACGGTAACGATTTGTTCGATTTTCCTTTGGCATCGGGAGATGTGATTGTCATCCCGGAATTGGACGCTAGTACCAAAAACCTAGACTACGACAAAGCTCTGGTTTCGCGGTCTACTTTGATTAAGCCCAGGATCTACGTTCGAGTTTTGAGTTACGCTAGTGGTGGTTTGACCTCGTTCTACGTTGAAAATGGCAGCCGGTTTTTGGATGCTCTCAACAACTTGCCTGTTAATCTTGCTGACTTGCGGAAAATAGCCCTGATTCGGTTCGACGAAAAGCAAGGTAGAGCAATCAACCGTTCGATAGATGCTAAAGCTGCTTTGGAGGGCAATGTTTCTCAGAACCCGATGCTCGAAGATAATGATGTGATTGTGATTGGAAGGAATTTGGTAGAGCGCATTGGTTATGTACTCAACACTTTTACTCGACCATTTCGCGATACTTTGGGATTTATTCTGTTCTTTGAGCAGTTGAGAAATGGGGTAACAGATTTGTTCGGCCCATCACGTAATGATAGGTAGTCATACTATTTTCGATTTTCGATTTTCGATTTGACATGGGGAATGACTTATGCGATATGGGTTTAGCTCGCAGACCGAAAGTTCTAAGGTTTTTGGGGGATTTGTAGAATTAGTCAAAAATCATTAGTTATCGTTAACAATTAGCAATCTAAAATCTAAAATCTAAAATCTAAAATCGTCATGACTTTATCCGTTGTTAAACGTTATTTAATTGCTTTCGACCAATACAAGTGGGTGGGACTGGCTACTCTCGCGGTGACTGTGGGCGTGTCCGGAGTAGTGGCCCTGCAGCCAAAGGCGGCGCCAGTTTATCTTGCAATAGGTACGCTGGCCTACGACAGACCGAGCGTGATTTTTTCATCGACTACTACTAAAATTCAACAGGAAGGACAAGAAATAACTAAAGATATGCTGCTGGATAAAAGGGTGGTTGAAGCTGCAGCACAAAAACTCATCAAACCCGAAGAAAAATTAAACAAAAAAGAAGCGAAAGAAAAAATACAAGCTTTGGCTGAAAAGCTGGGGAAAGACGTGCAGATAAAGATGCCAAGTAAGAATAATGACCCCAGCGCTTTGATTCAAGTATTGTACAAAAATGCCGATCGCCAAAAAGCAGAAGTGGTACTAGATGCGCTGATGAACGAAATGGTGGTTCGCAGCAAAACTCTTAATACTTCTAGACTGCGTGAGACGATCGCCCAAATTAACAAGCGTTTGCCGAAAGTAACTCAGGAACTTAGAGAGACGGAAGCAAAACTTGAAGCCTACGAAAAACGAGAAGGAACTTCAATTTTAGCTGCTCAGAGCGGTGCTTTGCCGCTAGCGATTACCAGCAGCCAACAGCAGCAGCGGCAACTCCGCGTGCAGTTGGGAGGAATAGAAGCTCAAATTAACAGTTTGCAGGATCGCTTGGGATTGAATGTGGAGCAAGCTTACGTCGCTCAAGCACTCTCTGCCGATCCCATTATTGCCCAACTGCGAGTGCAATTGTTTTCGATCGAATCTCAGCTCAAAATTCTCCGCAGCGACTTGCAGGAGGAACACCCGAAAATTGTAGAATTGGTCAAACAAAAACAAGCTTTTGAGCAGCAGTTGCAGCAGCGGCAATCAGAGGTACTCGGCGGTAACGGGGTGGCGGCTCCGCTCAGAAGTGCCGCTCGAATTCGGGTAGACTCTTCTTTAGATCAGGCCAGACAGCAGTTAGCTCAAACTTTGATTGCTTTGCAAACGCAGCGGGATACGGTGCAACAGCAACTCCAAGGCATCGAGAAAACTGAACAAGAATTGCGTCGGGAACACGCCACAATCCCCAACAAGCAGTTAGAACAAGCCCGTTTGGCCCAGCAAGTGGCGTTCAAAAAAGCTCTCTACGACAAGATGCTGTCGGCTTTGGTAGATGCTGAGGCGGCGGTAGCTGAGACAACGGGGAGTTTGAGAATAGCCCAATTGCCGCAAACTGATGACGTTGAGTCAAACAAGAGAGGTTTGCCCGTGATGCTGGCGGTGGGCGGATTTGTGGGATTGCTGCTGGGCGGCGGGTTGATATTTTTGTTGGGGATGCTCAACGGCAAGTTTTACAGTTGGGAAGAAGTGCGGGCGGCTTTGGTGGAAAAAGAGGTGCCGATACTGGGAGTTTTGCCTGAAGTGACGGTGTTTGATTCCTACGGCGATGAAATAATGCCGCTCGCCCTGGAGGCAAATTCTCCATATTTGGAATTTTACGAGCGCTTGCGTACTAATTTGCGCCGGATCGGGAACAAACCTGTGAAGGTGGTATTGCTGACTTCGGCGGCGCCTTTGGAGGGGAAAAGTTTTAGTGCTTACAATTTGGCAATTGCATCGGCTCGATCGGGTAAACGGACTTTGCTAATTGAAGCAGATTTGCGATCGCCTTCTAACGTTGAATCTTTGAAAATTGCTGCTGATCCTTTGGCGACTGTGGAACCTTTGCACTATTACGGCAATATTAGCGAGTGCGTTCTTTTGGTTCCAGAGGTAGAGAACTTATACGTTGTGCCGAGTCCCGGCTTTTTGCGGCAAGCCTCCGCCGTACTAGAATCCAGCGAAATGCGGAGATTGTTTGAGGATGTTCGCAACCGCTTTGATTTTGTGGTTGTGGATTCTCCGGCTTTGAGCGAGTGCAACGACGCGCTGACTCTGGAACCGTACACGGACGGTATAATTTTGGTGGCGCGGCCTGGTTACACTTTGTCTAGTATGTTGTCTGAGGCTGCGGATCAGTTGCTGGAATCTGAGGAGGACGAGTCGCATAAATCAGGGCCGCGGCTGTTGGGAGCGATTATTAACGGTGCTGATATTCCGGTGAAGTTCCGCAATGATCTTGATATTGATGAATTGGAGTTGCCTGTGAGTGCGATCGGCGATCGCGCGATCGAAGTGCGATCGAACCAATTACCGCAGCACTCAAAGCCTAAAAACAAGGCTATTAATAGTAAATTGAGATGATTTATCTGGCTTGATTCTTGTCAAGCAATCCTCAAACAAATGTGAATGTTTTGTAGGTGCAACCTAAGCAGGTTAAGCCGAAAGCACCGTTAACAGCCCGTCGATTTTAGATTTGGAATTGATATAAACTCTGGTTGCTTTGGAATGATTAAACCGCAGAGGACACAGAGATCACAGAGTCAGAGAACAGAGAGATGAATCATTTCTATGCTATTAGATTTGAGATTTGAGATTGATATCAATTCTGGTTGCTTTGGCCTGATTAAACCGCAGAGGACATAGAGTCAGAGAACAGAGAGATGAATGATTCCTCTGCTACCGAATTTGACATTAAAAATTGACTCCACAGATTCATCTGGGAGGGTAAACATTAATCTAAAATTTTTCACTTGTCAACAGTCAACAGTCAACAGTCAACCGTCATTACTTGAAAATGTGTCATCGTCCTATTGATTGGATTCCGGGCGTTTCTGGTGTTTACTCTGGATAAACTGTTCCAAATCGGCGATCGCATCTTCAAAATCCGACAAATTAATTTTCGCAGGTCTAGTCTTCTTCGGCAAACTCGAAGACTGACTCGAAGATTTAGCCGGAGGCGGTGGAGATTTCGGTTGTGCAGCTTGAGTGCTGTTCGATTCTATAGAATCGAACAATTCATCCAGGGACTCAAAAAATGATTGAGCCGAGGCCCGGCGTAAATCTTTCTGGTCGTCGTCATCCGTCATAAGCCACTCCATAGACTCTAAAAATTGCCAACAAACTCTGCCCGCCCCCAGGGCGTGCAGACATGAAAACCCGACTAAAACAAGCAAGCGGACACAATTTAACCGGACGGTGGAATGCCTGCTGCTGAACTTGCTGCCCCCTATAAAACCTGTAGCGGGCATTGTCAGCCTTCAAACTATATTTAACTCTACACCCGCCTACTGAGTGATTTGAGACTTGGTGCAGACCCAGCTCAAAATCATTGACCCTGAAAAAATCTCAGTTACGGCTCTTTCGTTGTCTAATTAACCCTAGTCTAGTCGAGAATAAGGAGACAGGACTTATGCAACTATTACCGCTGTTCAAGGGTTGCGATGGCAACGCGCCACCCCCAAAGGACGGAGAGACGGTGTTTTTTGCTTGAGTCCTAAGATTTCAAAGGCATTAGGAGATTTTAAGGTGACTCAGGGATTTGATTACGATTTAGCAATTATCGGCGCTGGCGTGGGCGGACACGGCGCGGCCATACACGCGGTTAGCTGCGGGCTGAAAGTGGCAATTATCGAAGCGGGCGACATGGGCGGGACTTGCGTCAACCGCGGCTGCATTCCCTCGAAGGCGCTGTTGGCGGCTTCCGGGCGAGTGCGAGATTTGCGGAATGCCCACCACCTAAAGACTTTGGGAATTCAATTGGGCAGTGTGGATTTCGATCGCGGGGCGATCGCCAATCACGCTAATACTATTGTTAGCAAACTTCGCGGCGACTTGACCAACAGCCTCAAACGTTTGAACGTGGATGTCATCCAAGGTTGGGGCAAAATTGCCAGTGCTCAAAAAATTACCGTCGAAACCGATAAAGGCGAGAAAACTATTACCGCCAAGGATATTATTCTCGCTCCCGGTTCGGTTCCCTTCGTCCCCCCCGGCATCGAAATTGACGGCAAAACTGTATTTACCAGCGATGATGCTGTCAGGTTGGAATCGCTGCCGAAGTGGATCGCAATTATTGGCAGCGGTTATATCGGTTTGGAGTTTTCGGATATTTACACAGCCCTGGGCTGCGAAATTACGATGATTGAAGCTCTAGATCAATTGATGCCGACTTTTGACCCGGATATTGCTAAGTTGGCAGAACGAGTGTTAATTGCACCCCGCGATATTGAAACAAAAGTTGGATTGTTGGCTAAGAAGATTATTCCAGGTTCGCCGGTCATTATTGAATTAGCTGATTTCAAAACTAAGGAAGTTGTCGAAGTTTTGGAAGTTGACGCTTGTTTGGTAGCAACTGGTCGGGTTCCGGTGAGCAAGAATTTGGGATTAGAAACTGTTGGCGTAGAAACGATGCGCGGTTATATCCCAGTTAACGATAAGATGCAGGTTTTGGTGGCGGGAGAACCGGTGCAAAATTTGTGGGCGATCGGCGATGTTAATGGCAAAATGATGTTAGCGCATTCTGCGTCTGCTCAGGGAATTGCCGCAGTAGAAAATATTTGTGGTCGTGCCCGCGAAGTTGACTATTTGAGTATCCCGGCGGCGGCGTTTACTCACCCGGAAATTAGCTATGTGGGGATGACTGAACCTGCGGCCAAAGAGTTAGGAAAAACAGAAGGGTTTGATGTCGGTTCTGTCAAGAGTTATTTTAAGGGAAATTCTAAGGCTATTGCGGAGGGTGAAACCGACGGTATGGCTAAGGTGATTTACCGGAAAGATACTGGGGAGTTGTTGGGAGTTCACATTTTCGGTTTGCACGCTGCGGATTTGATTCAGGAGGCGGCAAATGCGATCGCCCAGCGCGATTCTGTGAACACTTTAGCATTCCGAGTTCACACTCACCCCACGCTTTCGGAAGTGTTGGATGAGGCATTTAAACGGGCGGCTGGAGCGGGTAGTCATTAATCTGTAGGGGCAGTTTTATTGTTTTATATCCCCGACTTCTTCAATAAGTCGGGGATTTCAGTATTCTGTTTTAGGGCGGTGGTAGAGCAAGTTAAAGGAGATGAAAGTGCTCGCAATTGCATCTTTTAGCATTCTCCAGAACAGGCAAGATGCCTGTTCCACAAAGAGTAAGTTTTTTGTGGGTGGGCATCCTGCCCGCCCGTCAAAGGCTTATTGAGATGGGAACCGTAGAGTACCCTTTGGGTGAGGCGATCGCCGTAGAGTTGCTCGAAGTGCGATCGCATTTCTATCAATATGTTCTTAAGTTTATCGTTAATGCTCATATTTGTGATAAAGGATTGGAGGGCGATCGGGATTATATCGTTATACCAAATATCCCACTCCGATTTTCTCCTACTGGCTATAGCTTCTCTGATGAATGGTTGTCAAAGCGGTAAAAATTCCCTATGGTGTTGGAGAAACAGAATTAGTGATACTCAAAAAAAGAGCGATCGCACCTCAACAATAGAAGGGCGATCGCTCTTTTAGCAGCTAAGTCAATTATCAGAAATACCAGAACAACATAGCCTATGCTTAGCATTCTCAGGTCGTGGATTTAAAAGACTACTGGGGTTTAGCTGCTTCAACTATAGCCTGAACCATCTTAATTGCCTCTGTGATAGGTATTTGACCACTTTCGACAGCCCTCATTAAATCCTGAGCCCTTTGAGGGGTAATGAGATTAAGCCTAACTGGTTCTTTCAAGGAAACGATAAATTTTGTCTTGTCACTGTCTCTAACCTTAGATGCTCTTTCTTTTGCTTCAACCTCTCTTAGCTGTTCTTTTAACTGTTCGAGCATTTCTTTTTGTTTCCCTTCGTTGAAAGTGCCATCAAAGATCCTCTTTGCTCCAACGAGAGCTACTGCACCTAATGCAGCAGCGCCAACAACCAATCCTACTGGGGGTGCAACCGCTATTAGCCCAAAAAATATGGCTTGACCGCCGAAAGCCGCAACAGCACCAGCAGCAGCACCAGCACCTACCACGCCAATCCCAACATCAGCTAAAATTCCGAGTTTATCATCTGGATTTTTTTCCAATTGCTCGATCGCTTTAAGGATTTGCTCCTTAGTTAGGTTTTTATTTCCTGACATCTTAAGCCTTGTGATTTTTTCAAATTTTCTTATTTAAGCAGTGATAACGTTGCGAAAAACTGCATTGAAAACATCAATCAGTAGTTGAAAAAACAATTGGGCGATTTGAATAAAGTCTTGTGTTACTCCAACTATGCCATCTACTTGACGGTAGCCTTGATCTAGTCTATGTCCAGCGATCGCACCCACAGTTATACCTAGCACTGCTGCCAATGGCGCTAACACTGGGCCGATAACTGGTACTGAACGTACCAATAGTCCCACAGCAACTCCTAGAGCAATGCCCGTAGCTAAATTAGGATGTGCTTTGACAAACTCGATAATTTTGAGCAGAATAATTTTCCCTACAGCCAAAACTTTGTTACCAGATTTTTTCGTGTAGGTAGCCAACTCGTGCAATCTGATGGTGACTTCGTGGGGCAAGCCGAGATCATTTAACCAGACATACAAATCGGTACTACTCATTGAATCGGCATCTACTTGCCAGAGAACCATTTCTAAGTTTGCTTGGGGGAGGGATAATGCTTGTGTAGTCATTTTTTACCTATGGGAAAGCTATAATAGTGCCTCTTAAATATGATTGTGACTATAAAATCTCAGTCTTGTCCAGTCGGAAAAAGTCGGATAAAGTAGGCACTTTTATATCATTTGCCATTTACCCACGCCAGAAAAAGCTGGACAAACTCAATCGGGTCGGAAAAAGTCGGAGCGAGTAGGATATAATAGGCAAAACCCCAGCATTAACCCGACCTATGGACGTTCAAGGGACATCCAAGAAATAAACTCTTCCAGTCCCCGGAGAGGGTAAACTGAATTAAGTAAGGCTAACGCACAAAAAA
>NZ_JAUBSH010000105.1:0-23578 GCF_036704705.1 Microcoleus sp. K1-B1
TCCTTCTTCCTTCTTCCTTCTTCCTTCTTCCTTCTTCCTTCTTCCTTCTTCCTTCTTCCTTCTTCCTTCTTCCTTCTATCCGTTACATCCGTTACAGAATCCGTTGCCGAACTTCCTTCTATCAATCTAGGAGTGAACTATGAGAATTGCAATTGTTGGGGGCGGAGCCAGTGGTATGGCAGCAGCCTACTGGCTCGATAAACAGGGGCATCACGTCACTGTGTTGGAAAGTCAGCCGATTTTAGGCGGACACATTCGGACGCTGAACAAAAATGTTGTACCCAATCAATCTGAGTGCAATGAAATATTAGAAAATGGGGTGCTGGAATTTCCCACTGTATTTTACAATTTCGTGGCTTTTATGCAGGAGCTAGACGTTGAATTAGAACCCGTGCAGATTGGTTCAGCGCTGTTTTTTAAAGATGGCACCCACTTTTTGTCTGCGGTATCTATCCAAAAGAATTTCACCGGAATCCAACGCCTGATCGAGTATTTGCGGCTTGATAGTCTCTACGCTCGTTCGGCGGGATTTATTTTAAAAATGCGGTTTGCTAAACAGCACGATTTCTACGATGTGTCGCTTTCTGAGTCTTTGAAAAGCTCATGCGTCCGCAATTATTGGCTGAAGTTGCTGACGATGTACAGCTACTCGATGCCGTTTGAATTGCTAGACAATTTCCCGGCAGAATTAGCGATGCCTGTTTTGCGCGAATATGCCTCGGTCAACTGGGTGAGGATTAAAGGCGGGGTGTATTCTTACATTGAAAAGATTTTGGAGCGATTTAAGGGCGATATACGGCTAAATGTGGAGATTGCAAATATTTTTAGAAGTGCGGATGCTGTAAAAATTGTGCTTTCTGATGGGGAGATTCAGGAATTTGATAAGGTGGTTTTTGCGATGCCACCAGATCAAGTTATGAGGTTATTGTCTGATCCGACGGATGCCGAAAAGAAGCGGTTTTCGGCGTGGAAAGCCAATTATGCCACCACTGTACTGCATTCGGATACATCAATGTACGATCGCTACGGTATCCGCAAGTTATCAGAATTTGATTTTTTCGAGACGGACAAAGGATGGGGATATAATGCGAGCTTGAATCAGCTTTGCGGCATCTCATCCCCACGAGAGTACAGTTTAGCTTTTCATCTGGAGGAGTCGATCGCCCAACAGCACATTATTCACATTCAGAAACATCACACACCGCTGTACACTGTCGAGTCTTTTCGATATCGAGATGAAGTTATCGAGACTAATGGCGAAAACAACACTTATCATGCGGGAGCTTATTTGGGGGATGGTTTGCACGAAGGAGCCATTACCTCTGCTTTGCGAGTCGCGAAATTAATCGGGTGAGCTCAATTGTGATGCTACAAACTCTCGCAAATATCAGTAAATTTCTTGTCGGGGCAACACTCTCACAAAAGTAACGATGTCTGCATCAAAAGTTAAACCAATGGGAGAGTCGTCCACCTAAAATGCGAAATTAATTTTTGCCGTTGCCTAAGCTGCGACACCACGTGCTGCAGTTAAGTAGACATCATTGCTCAAAGATGGGGGGATTGTTGATCCGGCTAACTGAGTACCCTCAAAGTTGGTTCCCGTGAATGTTGCCCCGCTCAAGTCGGCTTCACTCAAGTCTGCATAGCACAGCCTAGCCCAATCGAGGTTTGCCTGCACCAAAGAAACTCCCACCAGATTTGCCCTAGTTAAATCTGCTCCCATCAACTTGACGCCCCGCAACTGAGCCCCGCTGAGATTGGCAGCTAACAAGTTCGAGCCTTCCAGATTTACCCCGTTTAGTTTGGCTTCACTCAGGTTGACGCCATTGAGATCCGTCCTGCTCAGGTCGATGCCATTGATGTAAGCTTTCCTGAGATAAATGCCTGTTAGTTGAGCGCCAAAAAGCTTGGCACCGCTAAGTTTTGCCCCTCCGCAGTTTGCCCAGTTGAGGTTGGCTCCCGTGAGGTTGGCTCCCCGCAGGTTGATGAATTGCAGGTCGGCTGTACACAAATTGGCGTTCCAGAGGATGGCACTCCGCAGGTTGCTACCGATGAGTTGGGCGCCACTCAACTTTGCCCTGGGCAGTTTTGCTTTGACGAGGAAAGCTCCGCTGAGATTGGCTTTTGTCAGTTCTGCGTCGGCTAGTCTGGCTTGGCCCATTTTGGCAAAACTCAGATTTGCCCTGTAAAGGTTTGCGCCGTTGAGTTCTGCTTTTGTCAGATGCGCCCGACTCAGGTTAGCTCCCGACAGGTTAGCCCTCGAAAGGTTTACGCCAACTAACATAGCTCCGCTGAGGTTTGCTCCGCTGAGGTTTGCGTCAGCAAAGTCTCTGTTTCCATTTTCGTATTCTTTGAGCAGCTCGGTTACTTCCATACGGGTCACATTCCTTATAGCGGAAATTAATCTAGAAATAAACACTCTTTATAAGTATTTTATCTCAAACGGAGCGGACTGGATCGCACTTTCAAGAAAGCTGAGAATCAACTTTATATTTATACATATACTTTGTGCTTTTTCCAGAGTCCCGATCGTTTTGAGATCATAGTCTGAAACCCTTGATCTATCGTGGGTCTCTAGTGTGCTTCGGCAAGGGTTGCGATCGTACTGAGATCAGTGAAACCGTTATTCTCGGTAGGTAAGCCATCAAACACTGTCCGAAGTGTTGATTAATAGTAAAATCAATATTCTTATTGTTCCCTGTAGCTAACAGCTTTTTTAAACGGAGACGGCAAATTTGTTAGTTGTGTTTGCATCAGGTGTCGGGCAGGCTGGCATGGTCATAGCTCCATATTTTATCTACGGTCATTTTTAATTAAAATTATATGTGGAACAACAGCCTAATCAGCGAGAATTTTTCTCGATTGTCTCGCAGCAGTTAGACGATCGCGCTTTTGCATATTTTCTTGAGTTGAGCGGGGTGAAAAGTAATTTCAGACATTGTACTTCTGAGGAATTTACCGATATGCCTAACGGTAGAGGGGATTCGTTCAAAACCTAGCGGATAATATACTGCAGATTGTACAAAACTAACAGCGAGTAATATCTGTATAAAATCACCCCCTCTACTGGCAGTTAGGCAAATGTGTCAATCTATGTTATGCTGAGTCAAAATTGAGGAATAATCATGTCAAAAGAAAGAAAAAGCAATAAAGAAATCAAAAAGCCAAAGAAACAACCTGATGGTGTTGCTAAGCCGAAGGATGACAAAAAAAATTATGGTAGCACGGACGGCCGCAAGTAAAGATAGCTGCCACTCTCGGAATTGCGATTAATTTTGTTTAATTGTCATTACTATCGATTTTTAACAGATTTAAATATCCTATTTTGGGATTATCCGAAAACAGGTTTATTATATCTAGGGAATATGCAGTGCTAAACCCAAAGTATAATGAAATCAGTTTTTAGCGATGAATATGAAACATTCCGTTGCTGGATGATTGCGGCTCGTAAAGAAGCGCAACTAACTCAGGAGTCTGTTGCTAAATCTCTTAAAAAGCCCCAGTCTTTCGTAGCCAAATATGAAAACGGTGAACGACGGTTAGATGTAATTGAGTTTCTGTTAGTTGCTCATGTAATTGGTGTAGATCCTTGCGATATTATTAGGAAAATTTCACAAAAAATATCTGAAGCATCTTGTGAGAGGAAGATATGAATACGCAAGATGTAATCAGACTTGCATCCCAATATCTAGATCGCTTATCAGGTAACACTTTCGACGTTTTAGATGTATCTAAACCTGTTACCGTAGATGCAGCGGTGAACCTGTCTAAAGTTATCTCAAAGCTTTCGCCCTTAGTCGGAAATTTAATCGAATTTAACACCGTTGAATTCTTGAATCAACAAAATGAGTTCGCTGAATTTGGAAAGTGGCATAGGCAAGATCCGGGCTTTCCAGATACTATTTTCCTCGGCCTAGTTCAACCAACGCCAGGATTAGAAATTAAAGCGTGGTTCCCACTAGCAACAGAGATAACAGCACGTTTCAAAGATAGTCAAAATCACTTTAGGTTCGATCAGACCTACGTTGCTATCCTGGCATGGCTACCCGATAAAATCATCTATGGCAAGCCTCGCATTCTTGATGTGTGCGTTGTCTCTGGTTTATCGGTAGCTGTAGCGAGAGATACCCACTATCACAATCCGCCGGATTATCTTGTTTTAGAGCCGGAAGATACAACTCAAAGAACAGCAAATTTGCAACAAACCAACACCAGTGGATATAAATTCCAAGGTTCTGCTGAGGAGTTTTTAGAAGCTGAGAAAATAGTTGATTCATGGGGTACTCAAGGAAAAGTCTACAAACCAACTAGAGAGTATCAGCGCCTTCTGCGGGAGCTACGTATACGCTATGAATATAGACTAGATACAAATTTTGCAAAGATGGACAGAATTGTACATCCAGGCATTGAGGAATTTAAGCGACGTGTCTACAATACTGAAGTTTCCGGTATGACCGTTGGTCGGTGGAATAAGCTTTTATCAAGTCGCCTAGAAGGCAGCATCAAGAAATCCCTACAAGATTATCTACAGATTAGAGAAGAGAGTATTGATGAAATTATTGATTAAATCTCTGTACACCATAGTAGAAATAGTCTGGGTCTATCTCGCAAGAAAAGGCTTTGCGTTTTAGTTGACGTGCTGATAAAGCTGCACTGAAAAGTCCCCCAAAAGGTTCCCATATAACATCGTTTTCATCGCTCGATGCCTCAACAATAAGGTTCATCAGATCCAGAGGTTTTTGGTTGAGATGTAATGCTTTTCCAGAGATAGTTTTCACTCTCTCATCGCCCCGTAAAGCTTGACGCTCCCAAACGTTTGTAAAACCGTGAGGGCATCTAAATTTCGATCGCATCTTGCTCCATTCTTGTCCGGTTAAAGGCTGATTGCCATCTAGTGAAAAGTATGGTTTTCCTTGAGGAATACCATACTCATTTGCATAGTTCACTAGCCTTTCAAACATATCGGTCGGAGGGAAATACCACAAATGCCCTTGATCGAAGTATTTCCTGGTTGCTGCATCCACCACCCCGCAAGCATTGTTGGCCCGTCGTAACGGCAACCCAGAGCGTTTCCACTCTCGCAATAACCACGCCTTTAAGGTAAGTTCATTAACTCTTACTTCTCTAACGTATTGAACGCAGACTTCTGTAACGACGGGGAACCTGCGAATTTTCTGTGTGTTAACATTCCCTGCGATATGACCTTTTCCCTTGTTCCAAATATTGGAATTGACATAGCGCCAACCATATTTTTCTAGAAGTGGATGCACAATAGCCCAACCAATTTCTGAATTCCAAAACCAGAGTGTTGTACAGGGTATGGCTGCTTTTGACCATGCCTCGATATGAGGTTTATACCAATTAGGTAAATCAATGTGATCTGAGGTATCTCCTTCAAACCCAAGAATACCGTAAGCTCCATCTGAAACTATGACAGTAGGTTGCTCCCACTTGTCGTAGTGCTGGAGAGTATCGCCGAGATATAAAGTAACGTATTCGTCACTCCATGTAGAAAAATTAAAGTTGGTATTGAGATTAGCTACTTTGCCACGACCAACAGTGCTGCTCGCTTTGCGTTTTAAGATGCTGGGAGAATTCGCTTCTGCGTTAGGACTCATTTGTTGACTTACGTGACTGTAAAAATTAAGTACAAATATTTTATCCTGTTTTGGGATATTGAGGGTAAGTGATACCAAAGTTAACCTACCTAATTCCGCTTTGTTGAAAAAAAATAGAGTTCGATCGCCCAAATCCACCAAATCCATCAAATCCCATCACAGCGATATCTCAGTCACTGCAATATTACCCTCAAAACACACGTCCACATCAGTCCCAGGCGCCCGATCGCGCGAGCCATATTCTCCGGCATAATAAAAGTATTCTCCCTCCATCCGGTAAACAACTGGCAGCGGCTGCGTCGAAGGCTGGCAAAACACAATTTCCGGTTCCGCACTTCCGGGCGCTAAATGCGGCAAATTCACATTCCAGAAACACCCCGACTTTAGTTCTCGGTTCAGCAAATCCGCCAACACCCGCGATGTCCAACGAGTAGCGACATCCCAATCTATTTCGAGCGGCCTTTTAATCCGGTGGGAAATTGCGATTCCCGGAATACCGTGCATAGCTGCTTCGCGCACAGCCGCAACCGTACCCGAAATGTATACGTCAACCCCTAAATTGCCGCCCGCGTTAATACCCGAAAGCACCAAATCCGGTTTCGCACAAACGTGATGAAGAGCAATACGCACGCAATCGGCCGGTGTTCCCCCTACAGCATATTCCACGGACGATCGCCGATCGACATGAATCGGACTGTGAGCCGTCACTTGATGCCCGCAGCCGGACAATTGCCCCTGCGGAGCCACCATAATTGTTTTGCCGCTTACTGCTTGCAAAAGTGCTTGAATGCCGGGAGCATCAATGCCGTCGTCGTTGGTTAAAATTATTGTCATTAAAAATGTGTCGGTTTTATAGAACCGATTTGAGAGCGCAGAGGCTGGCAACCTTCTGGTAGCTCTAGCCCAAATTGGTTGTTGATTGGTGGCGATCGTCAGTATGAGCATTGCCACACATTTATATCATGGCATTAATTGAACAGTTGCCCCAGAAATGTGGCGCGCCACATTTTAGCCCAGTCGCACCTTGATATGACAGCTAAAGCGACTTGTTACGCTTGCCCCAGTGCAGCATTCATGACATCAGTGTCGATGCAAACATCAATTAATCACATAATTTTTTCCTCGGCTCTCCCCCAGGCTATGTGTAAAAAGTAGCAGATGATACTAACTATCTGAGACTGAACGTTGAAACCCTCGATCGTGCTAAATTATTAGCTTGCGTTATCACCATAAGTACGAGAGAGCCACACGGGAGAAGAAAATATATGATATAATTATCATTCACTATTTAAGTCGAGTTGATTTTCGCTGAATCGCTTACGGTGACTAATAACGCAAGTTTCTAGTTATAAACTGCGGTGTTGCTAATTGCCAGCTTGCTAATCAAGTTTTTTACTCGAATTAGCCATTAGCAGCCTGTTTGAGATAACTAGCAACTTAAGTTAAGAGCAATTAGTGCAGGTGTCATTCATCTCAAATTTAACCCCTATAAAAACTATGAACCAATCTGTAGAAAACGACGATAAGGTTGAAAAAAATAGTAGTTTCCCGCGATCAGTATTGTCAGTTAGTCGAGTAGAGTTTGGGCTAAGAGAAGATAACCCAGAGACCAAGTATTGCCCGCTAAAACTGCTAGTTAAGGACGGAAAACAACTTCCGTCAGGATTGCAAGGCCACGTATTTATTATTTCAGCCACAGGCTCTGTTGACTCCAAATCTCGCGATGATAACAAAGATATTGTATTTCCTTCCAGTGATGGTTTCACGCCATTCTACAACGGCGACGGGATGGTTTATCGCTTTGATTTTGACAATCTTGAGGAAGGAGTATTTCTCACAACTAGAATTGCTAAAACCCCCTGTTACTATGCCGACGCAGCCACAAATAAATGCCAGCCTAACCTGAGATTTAAAAATCGCGGCATCATGCGAATGTCTGACCAGTTAGGGATTCGCAATCAGCTAAACACCGGATTTCTGCCCATGAAATTTCTTCAGGAAGACAACGAAAGACTGCTGATAACTTGGGATATAGGGCGTCCCTACGAAATTGATACAAAAACGCTGGAAGCAGTCACGCCCGTGGGTTGGGATCGAGATTGGAGAGCCTTTAATCCGCTATTAGCCAACCTTCCCTTACAACCGCCTTTTCCGTTTAAATTAGTTCAGACTTCAGCCCATCCTTGTTTTGACGAGAACACAGGGGAAATGTTTACTGTCAACAGCGGGCGATCGCTCTCCACTTTTATTGCTCAATTGCGTCCAGTCCTCTATTGGGCATTCGGTTTGATTGACAGCATCAGAAATCCCTCCCAGCGAGGATTTCAGAAGGCTCCAGACCAAAAAAACTTTTTCCAAAAATTAGCAGCAGCCTTTAAACAAACAATTCATTTATTATGGAGTCTGCTGCAAAGTTTTAATATATTTGCCAACTTTGTCTATGTGATTTCCTGGGATGGCAAAGAAAAGATTAATAAATGGCAGGTAACGCACCCCAATGGTTGCCCGATCGCAATTAAACAGAGTATGCACCAGATAGGATTGACTGAAGACTACGTGGTGCTGATGGACACTGCCTTTAAATTCTTACTAGAAGAAATACTTCCGGCGCCAAACGAGCCAAAATATGAAGAAATAGAAAAATGGCTGAGAAACTTAATCGATCGCCCGCAATTACCCGACAGTACCATCTACATTGTCCGCCGCACTGATCTGAAATCAGATGTCAAGAAAGTGGTAGCGGGACAGGTTGTCATTCCCCGCGAAACCACGCACTTTCTCACAGACTATAAAAATCCGAACGATCAAATCACGCTGCACTTAGCTCACGTATGCGCTTGGGATGTAGCTGAATGGATTCGCAAGATCGATTTCAGCAACTCAGACAACAATGGAGGCTTACCCCATATGTTTGGGATGACAGTAGGGCCATTAGATATTAGTCGCATGGGATGCTACGTACTCGATGCTAAGGATGCCAAACAAATCAAAGTTGCCAGAAGCGATTTGACAGGAGTTTATGCAGACAACCAGCCTAACAAATATTGCCAGGATACTCAGACCAACGGTAAAGAATATTGCAAATACACTTGGGGACCAGCACTTTATGCTTACCGTGAAAATCCGCCTTCTGGACACTTTGAAAATATCTACTGGAGCTTTTTTGGATGCTGGGAAGATATTTTCACCGAAGAAGGACTCAAAATGTATCAAAACTATAAATATCGGGAAATACCAGCCGATGAAGTGCGCCATCTGACCAAAAAAGGCATCAAATCTAACTTGTTACGACTGCACATAGCAGATATGGATACCCTTGAAGCAAATGAAAATCGGTTGCAGATTCAAGACTCATACGAATTTGACACAGGTTATTTCGGCAACTCGCCGCAATTTGTCCCCCGCGCGGGTTCAACAGGCGGCTCAACAGACGGCTATATTGTATGTGTAGTTTATAATGGTACAGATGAGCAACCTGACAACGGCAATGAAATCTGGATTTTCGACGCTGCGGATTTGAAGAGCGGCCCCCTATGCAAACTCTGGCATCCACAACTTAATTTTGGGATTTCCGTACACACGACTTGGTTGTCAAAGATTGGCAAACGGACGGCTAGTTATAATATTCCGGTGCAACAAGATTACGAATATTTAGTCAAACAGCAACCTCAAGAAATTCAGGAGTTCTTTAATGAGTGGGTATATCCGAAGCGAGAACCAAAAGACAGCGGTGACTGTAGCGTTAGTTAGCTCCGCAAGTCAGATTGCTAACTCAAAAGCGATCACTGTTTCAACTGACTAGCAGTTGGCGCGATCGCTATATTGTATTTTATATATGATGGCACTGATATCACTTCAAGATTAAGACACCTATGTTAGAAATTCGCGGATATAAAATTACTTCACAAATTTACCAAGGGTTTAATACTGTTATTTATCGAGGGATCAAAGAGTCAGACGGACAGCCAGCGATATTTAAAATCCTCAAAAACGAGTATCCTCATCTAGAAGAAATTACCCGTTTAAGACAGGAATATGAAGTTTCCAAAAACCTTAATATAGAGGGTATAGTTAAACCTTTAGAATTACAAGAATTGGGGAACCGCAAATTTATCCTAGTTGTGGAAGATTTTGGCGGAATTGCTCTCTCAGATAGCGAAAAATTTAAGCAGCCACAAATACGAGATTTTCTAGCGATCGCGATTCAGCTAGCATCTACCCTCGCTCAGTTGCACGATCGTTGCATTATTCACAAAGATATCAAACCCCAAAACATCATCGTCAATTTTACCACAAATCAAGTAAAAATTACCGATTTTGGTATTGCCACCCGCCTGTCTAAAGAGAATCAATCCCTCAGCCACCCCAACTTATTAGAAGGAACTCTTGCCTATCTATCCCCAGAACAAACAGGTCGGATGAATCGAGCAATCGACTACCGAACGGATTTCTACTCTTTAGGCGTCACGTTTTATGAAATGCTAACAGGGAAACTGCCCTTTCCGACCACTGACGCCCTCGAATTAATTTACTCCCACATTGCCATTCAACCCGTACCACCAGCAAAAATTAACAGCCAGATTCCTCAAGCAATTTCAGAAATTGTGATAAAAATGATGGCTAAAACTGCTGAAGAACGCTATCAAAGTGCTGAAGGTTTGAAATTCGATCTAGAACAGTGTTTAACTCAATTAGAAACTACAGGGAAAATTGACAACTTTCAAATTGGTCAAGAAGATTTATCAAGTCAATTGCAAATTCCGCAGAAACTCTACGGTCGATTTGAACAAGTTCAGACACTCCTAGCCGCCTTCGACCGCATCAGTAATGGGACAGCGGAAATGATGCTAGTAGCGGGCTATTCAGGCATTGGGAAAACTGCTGTAGTTAATGAAGTTCACAAACCGATTGTCCGGCAGCATGGCTATTTCATTTCGGGTAAATTTGACCAATTTAAGCGCAACATTCCCTACGCTTCTCTGATAGAAGCTTTCTCGGATCTGATGCGCCAACTATTAACTGATAGTCCGCAACAGATAGAGAATTGGAAACAAAAACTCTTAAACGCATTAGGCCAGCAAGGCCGAATTATTACAGAAGTTATTCCCGAAGTTGAACTGATCGTTGGCGAACAGCCGCCCGTGCCAGAAGTGGGAGCAACTGAAGCTCAAAATCGATTTAATCGGGTGTTTGCCAGCTTTATTCAAGTTTTTACTCAACCAGAACACCCGCTGGTTATTTTTCTAGATGATTTGCAGTGGGCTGATTTATCGTCGCTCAAGTTAATTCAACTGCTAGTGACTAACCCCGACAGCCAATATCTACTGATGATTGGTGCTTATCGAGATAATGAAGTTAGTCCGACGCATCCTTTGATGCAAACTTTGAAAAACAATCAAGAAAATTCAGCTAATTTAACAACAATTACTCTCGCACCTTTGAGTAGTACAGATGTCAATCAAATAGTTGCCGACACTCTCAAGGAAAGCCAAAAATCCCAAAGTCTATCCGCTCTGCTATTTAATAAAACTCAAGGCAATCCTTTCTTTTTAAATCAACTGCTAAAATATATTTATGAAGAAAAGCTGTTAGCTTACAATTTTAATAGTCGCCAATGGGAGTGGGAAATAGATGAAATTCAAGCGATAGGAATTGCGGATTATAACGTTGTCGAGTTAATGGTAAAGCAGATTCAAAGGCTGCCGGAAGCAAGTCAAAAGATTTTGCAGTTAGCAGCTTGTATCGGCAGCAGATTTTATTTAGATGTTTTGGCGATCGTCAATGAAGAATCTCCTGTAGAAACGGCAAATCAACTGTGGTCTGCCCTAGAGGCAGGTTTGATTCTCCCCTTGAACGACGCCTACAAAATTCCGCTCTTTTTTGACCGCGAACTGGCACAGATGCACCTTGACGATCTCGCCAGCCGTCAAACTGCATCTGTGCAAATTCCTTACAAGTTTTTGCACGATCGCGTACAGCAAGCAGCTTATTCTCTCATTGCCGAAGACCAAAAAAAATTAACTCACCTCAAAATTGGTCAACTGCTGCTGAAAAATACGACCCCATCTCAGCAAGAAGAAAACATTTTTGCGATCGTCAATCAACTGAATATCGGCAGCGAGTTCATCACCGAGCAGTCAGAAAAAAACCAACTCGCTGCCCTGAATCTCGCCGCAGGTCGGAAAGCTAAAGCAGCAACAGCCTCCGAAGCGGCTGCCAATTATTTTAATGCGGGCATGGAACTCCTGGCAGCTTCTAGCTGGCAAAGCAATTACGAACTCACGCTCAACCTCTATATAGAAGCTGTAGAAGCAGAATACTTGTGTACCAACTTCGAGAGAGCTGCTGCACTGGCAGAAATAGCGCTGCAACAGGCAACAACCCTGCTCGAAAAGGTGAAAGTTTACGAGCTAAAAGTTGAATTTTATATCGCTCAAAACCAGCTATCCAAAGCCCTTGAAACCGGACTGCAAGCGGTAGAGATGCTCGGAGTTTCCCTAGCTCCTCTGCCCAGCGAGGGCAGCAGTTCCGTGCAGATGCCGAGATTAGAAGAGTTAGAAAACCTTCCCGAAATGACCGATCCCTATTTGCTAGCAGCTCTGCGAATCTTGATAACGGCAACGGCAGCGGCTTCGATCTCAGCGCCTTCAACCTTTGTTCAGATCGTTTTAACGAAGGTCAATCTTTGTGTGGAACGGGGTTATTCAGCTCTGGCAGCGATCGCTTACGCAAATTACGGCATAATTTTGTGCGGGCCGATGGCAGACTTGGACGCGGGATATTACTGCGGGCAGTTGGCGATTAAACTCCTAGATATTTTTCCTGACAACAAACTCAAATGTCGAGTTTATGCGCCATTTTACGGTTTGATATCCCATTGGAAAGAGCAGGCTAAAGAAAGTATTGCACCGTTAGAAGAGGCGATTCAAGCCGGTTTGGAAACGGGAGATTACCAATATGCAGGCTATTGCGTACTCCACTATTGTACCAACCTATTTTTGAGCGGCGAACGCTTAGAAATTGTCGATGTAAACATTAGGGAATATATCAAACTTTTAAATAAAATAAAACAGGAGTTTCCGCTCAATTTCATTAAGGTATGGCATCAACTGACCTTAAACTTGCAAGGATTATCATCAGATAAAATGCTGCTGCAAGGCAAAAGTTTTGATGAAGCAGCGATGCTGGTATATTTGCAGGAAACCAAAAATGCAACAACGCTGTTATTAGTTTACCAGGCCAAAGCCTTTCTCTGTTATTTATTTAAAGATTATTCCCAGGCTCTTGCCTGCATTTTGGCAGCTCACGAACACCTCAGAGGCGATAGCGGCATGATGACGTTTCCCGCTCACTACTTCTATTATTCGCTGATCCTGCTCGCTAATTACAACACCGCTGCGCCGAGGGAGCAACAGCAATATCTGGAATTGGTAGAATCTCATCAGGAAAAAATGAAAGGCTGGGCGCAAGACGCGCCGATGAACTATCAGCACAAGTACGACCTGATCGAGGCAGAAAAAGCGCGGATTTTAGGGCAAAATGAGCAAGCAATTAACTTGTACGAAAGAGCGATATCGAGAGCGATAGAGTACGAACGCCGGGAAGATGAAGCTATTGCTAAAGAACTGGCTGGAGAATTTCATTTTGCTTGCGAACGCGAACATATGAGTCGGTTCTATCTGAACGAATCCTACTACGCTTATATTCGCTGGGGAGCTACGGCAAAAGCCCAAGATTTAGAGTCAAGGTATCCAAAAATATTTGGGAGAATAACAGCTCAAAAAAATCTCGGTCTTGATTTTAATACCACGACATTAACAATAGGAGGTAGTTTGGAAGGATTAGAGCTACTTTCTGTGCTTAAATTTTCCAAAATCCTCTCTGGGGAAATTGTTTTAAGCGAACTGATTTTACAATTTATGAAAATTGCGCTCCATAATGCTGGCGCTCAAAAAGGATTTCTGATTTTGAATCAGTCAGAAGGTTTTGCGATCGCAGCCGCTGGAGAAGTTGAGGACAGCGATATTAATGTGTTGTTATCTCCCCAGATTGAACTAGAGCAAGTTGTTCCCTTAAGCGTTATTTATTATGTGGAAAAGACTCTCAAAACTGTCGTTTTAAATAATGCTAAGGCTGAAGGATCTTTTAGAACCGACCCTTATATCAGGACGCATCAACCCAAGTCAGTCTTATGTATTCCCATCATCAATCAAGGCAAAATGATGGGTTTACTTTACTTTGAAAATAATTTGGCAACTAGCGCTTTCACTCCGACGCGGCTGGAAGTTTTAAAACTGATCTCTTCTCAGGCAGCAATCTCGCTAGAAAATGCCTTCCTTTACCACACGCTGGAACAAAAAGTAGAAGAGCGCACCGCCCAACTCGCCCAAGCAAACCAGGAAATTAGCGACCTCAACAACAAACTTAAAGCCGAAAACATCCGCCTCAGTGCTGAGTTAGAAGTCACCAAACGACTGCAACAAATGATCTTGCCCAAACAATCAGAACTAGATAAAATTAAAGGATTAGAAATAGCTGGATATATGCAACCTGCCGATGAAGTTGGTGGCGACTACTACGACGTGCTAGCCCAAAATGATCAGGTAAAAATTAGCATCGGCGACGTTACGGGACATGGTTTAGAAAGTGGCGTATTAATGATTATGGCGCAAACCGCCGTCCGCACTCTCCAACAAATGAACGAAACCGATACTGTGAAGTTTCTTGATGTGTTAAATCGCACCCTTTATGCCAATATCGAGCGCATCGACTCGTCGAGAAACATGACCTTGGCTTTGTTAGATTATCAAGATAGTAACTTTACCATCAGCGGTCAACATGAAGAAATAATTGTAGTCCGTACTGATGGTAACATCGAACGGATCGATACAACGGAACTCGGCTTTCCTATGGGATTAGAGGAAGATATTGCTGATTTTGTTTCCCAAGTTCAAGTTCATCTTAATCCAGGGGATGTAGTAGTGCTTTACACAGATGGAATTACCGAAGCTGTAAATATAAATAAAGTGTATTACGGCATAGAAAGATTGTGCCAAGTGGCGAAAGAAAATCGCCACAAAACCGCTGAAGAAATTCGACAAGCAGTAATTTATCATCTGCTGCAACATATTGACAAACATAAAGTTTTTGACGACATTACGTTGGTAGTCCTAAAACAGAAATAACGCAAGTTGGTAATTGGTAATTGGTAATTGGTAATTGGTAATTGGTAATTTGTTTGAGCGTCCGACGATCGAAACCGACTTCACGCCCAACAATTTTGGCAATGGTGCGCGGACTCAGGAAGGTGCGATCGAAAGCTGAGCGCCACGTCTGTGCTAAATTGGGCGGCGAATTGACTGCACACATCCACCTAAAATCCAAAATTCCTCAAACACATCAACCAACTTGTGGTAAAGTTTTGTGTCGATCGCCGATTAGCGGAGCCCTCCAAGAGGATCGGTCAAATATCAACACAAGTTCAGTTAAACGCGCTCACAGCAATGTTTTTGCCAATTTTCCCCCTAGCTCAAACCATCCCCGCACCTCCCGCCCAACAACAACTGATCATCGACCCAGAAGCCCCCGTACCCGAAAACGAACTTGATTTGCCGCCACAGCCAAGCAGCAGCCCCCTGAAAACCCTGACGGTGCCTCAGCAAGTGCGCGTTTTACCGGGAAAACTCGACAGCATCCCGGTTTTCAACAGCAACAGCCCCGAAGTTGTGCAAACCGAAGGCATTTTGCTTTCCACATTTCCCCCGGAAGGAAAACAACTACCTTCTGCACACTTAAACTTTCCCTTCAAAGGCCGATTTGACATCTTTGCCCACCACATCGCCAAAGCTAAAAATCGCGCCGAAACTCGCACCTTATTTCAAGGAATAATTGTCCACAATCCCAACTCCGAACCTGTTACTTTAAATGTTTTGCAAGGAGCGACTTATTTAACTCGGCCGGATGCCTTGTTTGTTGATTTACCGTCGTATTTAGAGAATCGATTCGGCACTGTGTTTGCGGGGCCTGGAAGCCGCATCACGAGCGATGTGCTGCGGGGGTTCAGACAAGCCATTTTGCCCGCTGCGATCGAGATTCCGGCCAATCAGAGCCGAATGCTGATGAATTTGCCGATACCTGTGGGGAATGTGACGCCTTCTTCCAATGGTCGATCGACCTTGATGCGAATGTCGAGCAGCAATTCGGTGTATGTAGCTAGTTTAGCCATGTTTGCTCCTACAACTCAAGAAGGAGTCGAGCAATATCCCACATTAGAAGAGTGGGAAAATATTTTAAATACCAAAGGTTTAGCGGGGCCCAGAGATTTAGCACCAACTCCGAGAGGCGAAAATCCGGTGCAAAAAATTTATGGTCGCGTGGCAGGAGTAGCTGAAGGTTCCCAGTGGCAAGCTAAAATTACTGACAATTCGAGAACCGATTATTTAACTATTCCCAAGCGCGGCGAGTCATTTTCCTATGCTTTGAGCACAACGGATACGGGTACTTTTGGGACTGGCCAAGTTCAAAGCGCTAAAATGTTAGCTCGCTATCCCGATACTGCTTATTTTGCTCACGGTAATTACGGGATTCAATACAACTTAACTTTTCCGCTTTACAACAAATCTCGCGAGTCTCAATCTGTTAGCATTAAAATGCAAACACCCATCAAAGCAAATACAGAAGCGGGGGGATTGATGTTTTACGATCCTCCCGAAAATCGGATATTTTTCCGAGGTACGGTGCGGGTAATGTTTAAGGATGATACGGGCAAGACTTTGACGCGCTACATTCACATTGTGCAGCGCCGGGGACAGCAGGGGGAACCTTTGGTGAATGTGAATATGAAGCCGGGGGAACGCCGTTTGGTGCAGGTGGATTTCTTGTATCCGCCGGATGCGACGCCTCCGCAAGTTCTGACTGTGCGATCGAGTAATTAGTTATTGGTTGACTGTATATTTACACGGCGCGAAACGCGGCTGAATTTCTCACAACAAAAAGTACGATCGCTACTCGACGGGCTCGCCCTTAACATACAAAGATTCGAGAAACTTAACGGCTTCATCAAGCACAGCTTCCGGTAACTTCTCAACAATTGCGATCGCCCTTTGACGGATTTCTCGATCGACTGCTTTGGATTGTTGCGAGTTAGTGTCTGCTAAACTGCTATTTTCAAATTGCTTTTGCTTTGATAAAGCTGTTTCTGGAGTGACAAAAATGCCAACATCTGCGGGAAGATTTATAGTTTCATGATTGTAGCATTTAACCACGAGATTTGTCACCTTCATCGCTATCCGCTGATTAAATCGGAAAACTTCTGAAAAAGTGCGTGAAGCGCAGCTATCCCGTAGGGAATCGCCGCGAGTAGTCTGAAGTAAATGTTCTCCCACTTGATTGACTTCTGTTGTAAAAATAAATTTGTGTGTATTCGTACCAACTGACACCAAAACCTCGTGAGTATTAGGGTCTATCGCAGGTTGAACAGACAAAACTTGCACTTTCATGGTATTAACGAGTAATATCAAATCCGTTGGTATCGGAATTATTCATCTCTCTCTTCTCTTCCTCTGTGTCCTCTGCGGTCTCTGCGGTTAAATCATTCCGAAATTAGACATCTCATTAAAAGCTAAGTCTAAATCCCCCTTTCCTGCCAAGAAGAGTAAAAGGGAGATTTAGGACGATCGCTAAAGCGTCAAAGACTGAGGATTTGTCTCAATCAATTTAGCTAAATCTTGCAAGAAAGACGCCGCATCAGCACCGTAAATAATCCGGTGATCGCAAGTAATATTCACCTGCATTTGGCGCTTCACTCCCATCAAGCCTTCCTCGTTTGCCACTACTTGCGGCCGCGAAGAACCGATCGCCAAAATCGAGCCTTGATTCGGCGGCAAAATAGCGTCAAACTTGTCTACTCCAAACATTCCCAAATTGGAAAGAGTGAAAGTTCCCGTGCTGTATTCATCCGGCTTCAACTGCTTGGTGCGGGCGCGATCGACTAAATCCTTCCAAGTGCGCGAGAGCGAATAAATATCGAGGCGATCGGCATTTTGCAACACCGGCGTAATCAAACCACCGCCATCCATCGCCACCGCTACCGCCACATTAATATCAGCGCGGTATTGAATTCCCGACTCCACATAAGAAGCATTCAGCAGAGGATGTTTTTGTAAAGTTACTGCTACAGCCTTCGCCAGCATAGCCGTCATCGTGACGCCCTTCGACTTAATTTGTTTGTAGAGTTTGTCCAGATTATCAGTAGTAATTGTGTAACCGACGCGGAAAGACGGCACGCTCAAACTTGCTTCCATATTCCGCACCACCGCATTTTGCAGCGCATTCATCGGTACTCTTTGGCCCGAAAGTGCGATCGCCGGGACTGGTGCGGGTGCGGGTTTGGCTGCGGCGGGGGCGGGTGCTGCGGGTGCAGGGGCGGGTGCTGCGGGGACTGTTACCGCTTGCTGAACCGGAGCCGGTTGAGCTTTGCCGGCGGCTGCTTCCACATCCTCTGCGACAATACGACCGTTGGGCCCGCTGCCTTTGATAGAATTCAAATCTACTTTAAACTCTTTGGCTAACTTGCGAGCGCGGGGAGAAACGACGCTGCGGCCGTTTTGGCGGCTGACATTTTGCTGCAAACCTGCTGAGGAGGTAGCTGCGCTGACAGGAGCGGGGCTCGGAGCCGGGGCGGCGGCGGCGGTTGGGGCGGCGGCTCCTTGCTGCTGAGCTACGGCGATTTCGGCTTCTGTTTCTGCTACGAGGGCGATTGCTGCGCCCACCGGAGCAACTTCGCCCGCAGGTACGATAATTATTGCTAAATAGCCTTCGTAGAAAGACTCGACATCCATGTCGGCTTTGTCGGATTCAACCACTACCACCGTTTCGCCTTTTTCTACTTTGTCTCCGGCTGATTTGACCCAGGAAACAATTTTGCCCTCTGTCATGGTAGAACTCAGGGCTGGCATGAAAACTTCGCGAATCATCTGTAAAAAGTCCTTTTGTGTTGGTAATAGGTAATCGGTATTTGGCAATTGAGCATTGGCGATCGGCCACTGGCAATACTTATTATTATGCCAGTGTCTCGCATTCTTGATGTGTGACTGTTGACTCAAAATCAATTGCCAATTACCGATCGCCAATTACCACTTACCAATTTCTAAATATCACCTCGAATTTCTTCGACTATGCCGTCGCGGAGGAGAATTTCTACTTGCATTTTTTGAATCAAGTTTTCTCCGAGCCCGACAGTGAATGTGCCGTCAATTTGACCTTGACTCACTTCTTGTTCCAGGTCTAGCACCTGCACTTGCTGAAGCTGTTGCAGGTTTTGGTTTTTCTGTTCTAGCAGTTCGCTTTTTCTTTGATTCACCTGCACTTGAATGTTTTCTATTTGCTGCATTACTTGCGGGCCTGGGGGCTGCAGATTTTGCTTTTGGATTTCTGAAATCATCCGCTGCCCTTGCATTTCTAACTGTTGTAGCTGAGAGTCTATTTGGTTGATTTGGGCTTGGAGTTGCTGTTGAGCTTCTTCTTTCCAGCGGGGAGTAACGACGACTTTAACGTTAATCGATCGTTTCAAGAGTAATTGTGGTTCCATAAAGTTGTTGCTTGTCAATTAGGAATTAGGCATTAGTCATTAGTTGCTAAATATGAACTAATGGCCCAGGACTGAGGACTCGGACTCGGGACTCGGGTGTTGGGATAATTTTTTCTTTTCCATTCCCCAAGTCCTGCGAATATTTCAAAACATCCCGTCAATCATATCGCGGTAGTGTTGCGTCACAACCGGGCGCTTAATTTTCAGGGTCTGGGTCAACATTCCATTTTCGATCGAAAATGGCTCCTGAATCAACCTGAACGGGCCGATGCGATCGTCCGCGCGGTATCCAGGGCGATTTTGCACCTCTCGGTTCAATTCTTTGCGGAATAAATCTTGAATTGTCTTGCTATTCCAGTCAATTTCGTGTAATGGGGGAGTCTGAGTTTCTGCCCATTTCTGCACAGCTTCTGCATTGGGGACAATTAAGGCGCCGACGGATCTCTGGTCTTGACCTACTAGCATAATTTGGTCGATGTAGGGGCTGCGGACGCAGGCGTCTTCTATGGGCTGGGGTTCGATGTTTTCGCCGTTGCTGAGGACGATCGTATCTTTGGCCCGCCCGGTCAAGATTAAGTCGTTTCCCGGTGTCAGCCAGCCCAAATCCCCGGTATCGAACCAGCCTTCGGAGTCTATGGCCTTGGCAGTCGCTTGGGGATTGAGATAATAACCTGCCATGATTTGCGGCCCCCGCGCCAATACTAAGCCGCGCTGGCCTGTGGGCAGTTGCTGTCGGGTTTCGGGGTCTACGATTTTAATTTCCGTATGGGCGATCGGCTGTCCTGCGGAACCTTTAAGATTGTGCCAAGGGCGGCGCACAGTTAAAACCGGCGAAGTTTCGGTTAAACCGTATCCCACCAACAAGCCGATATTCGCTATTTCAAAAAAATTGTCTAAATGCGTTGCCAAAGAACCGCCGCCGCTAATTGCCCATTTTAAGCGTCCTCCTGTAGCTTCCCTGACTTTTTTGTAAACCAATTTTTCGGCGAGGGCGTGTACGGGCGACAACAGAATGCTTTTGGTGCGGGCGATTAGTTTTTCGGAAGCAGAAGCCGGTTTCAAACTAAGAGTTAATCCTTGGAAAATGCGGCGCGCCTCGATATATTGCTGGCTGGAAGATAACAGGAAATTCACCAATTTTTGTTTATTAGGTGGTTGTTCCCGAAACTGCTTTTGTACGGCCTCATAAATCGATTCCCAGATGCGCGGAACGCTGACCATGTACTGGGGTTTGTAAGTTTTCAAGTCTTGTTTGAAATAGCGAATACTGGTGTAAATTTGGGTGCATCCTTGGGAAAGCAGGAAGTATTCGACGCTGCGTTCGTAGGCGTGCCAACTGGGCAGAATGCTGAGGGCGCCCTCGCCGGCTTCGGGCTGGAGAATTGTGCCCAAGGTGTTGAGTTGGTGCAGCAGATTGCCGTGAGTCAGCATGACGCCTTTGGGTTTGCCGGTGGTGCCGCTGGTGTAGAGGAGGGTGGCGAGGGTTTGAGGCTTGTGGTTGGTGGGTTTGAGGGGGCGGTTTGCCCCTGTGGTCATGACTTGGGAAAATTTGACTGTGTTTAGGGTTTGGCTGGTTTCCGGTTCTTCGTCGGAGAGGAGGACGATGAGTTGAATGGGTAAATCGGGGAGGCGGTGTTGCAGTTTTTTCAGTAATGCCAGGTTTTCTACTACCAAGGCGGTGCTGCCGCTGTCTTGGATGATGTACAGGAGTTCTTCGGGGTCGGCGGTGGCGCCTCGAACCGCGTTGGCCGCCCCGGCCATCATGATACCTTGGTCGGCTATCAGCCAGCGGGGACTGTTATCAGCGAAGAGGGCGACGCGGGGAGGGACTGCTTCTTCGGGATTTGGTTCGATGCCGAGGGCTTGGAGGCCAGCGGCGAATTGCTGGATTTGCTGGTACAGGTCGGTGTAGGTGAGTTTGATTTCTGGCTGGGTGTGGGGGTCGTGGAGGGCGACGGTTTGACCGAATTTTTGTTTGACGATCGCCCAAAATTCGGGTATCGATTGGATGGAACTGTAATCGATTAGCTTGCTGAGGTTAGCGCGATCGCGATCGGTCAGTTGAGATGATGTGTATGATGCTGGGCCGTTCATAGGGTATTTTCCTCAGTTTATGGAGATAAAATTATTGGCTATAAGTTTAATATCACAGTTATTTTATAACTATGTGGCAGTGTCGTGACAGTTTACCAACCTGCCATTGTCTATTCAGGAAATTAGAGATGCAAGATGATGAAAATTATAGTTGCACGGAAATACATGAATTTACGAAAGTCAATCGCAGTTGCTTGTTGTGCGATCGCGCTAGCATTATTATGAATTTGGTTGCTTTTTCAAACGCGATCGATAATGTCTCGAATTTGATTGGCTGGGATGTCATCTTGGTCTGACTTGGAGTAGATAACGACAAGTAAGATGTAGGTATCGCCCCTGAGTTGATAGATAACTCTGTAGCCGCCACTTTTGCCCTTTTGGATGTCGCTGTTTTTGAGGCGCACTTTGAATACAGTGTAGCCAGTGCCAGGGATTTGGTCGCCAATTAAGTTGCCAGACTGTAGCTCATCAAGTAGCGGTTTTAGGTCGGTGCGGATACTGCGGTAGCGTTTAATTAAGGTGCGAAGTCGTGTTTTGAACTCATCGGAAAAGAGAATCTGGATTTGCGGTGTCTCGTCAGTCATCAATGCCATCCCACAGTTCGGAAATAGGATGCAATTTGCCTTCTTTAATTTGCTGGAGCGATGTACGCAGGCTGGCTAAGACGAGTTCGGCGGGTTCGTCATCGGGATCGGCGGGCGGGGTGACAATATGGCGACTGATTAATAGTTGGTAGAAGTCGTCCACAGACATTACAGCAAGTTGAGCAGCTCGATCGAGACTGAGGCTGTGCTGCTGATAAAGTACGATCGCGAGTTCGAGTCGCACATCGGCTTCAGTCAGGGGGAGATTGTCGGGAAGGTCGATCGTAATTTGCATGATTTATAGTACCTTTTAATTTCAATTGTCTCTGAAGTGGGATCGTTACAGATTCATTAAACTTTGATTCATTGGCTGTATTCTTCAAGATTAAAACGAGTAGATATGTCAGCACTTTAACATAGCTGGGTGCTTAGGGCACACCTTACCCCCACAATAAAATTGAACTATGAGTGGAACAGGCATCTTGCCTGTTCATGAAACTCGTGCAATATCTCAGATTTAAGCCACCTTGCGCGGTGCATCAACCATCGGCGCAGTGCCAAACAAATGTCTGAGATAACTGCGACTGAGCTCGCGGTTCCAGCGCCGCAAACGCACCATCACTCGCGTGAATGTAAAAGTCAATTCCAACACCAAAGAAAGCTGTTTCAGACTGAGTGAAGTATTAAACACATCATGGCCGTGCGTGCGTTCAATCTGATGATGTTTCAGCAAAGCAATCAGGTTTTTGGTAGAGCCTTTCAGTTGATTGAAATAACTCTGGGAGAATGCCCAGCGGCTGAAACCCCAAAACTTAGCCAAATGATTGATCTCATCCTGTAAAGGCTGGGAAATTGCCTGTTGCAACGCTCCTGTTGAGTGTACCATCAACCATAAATAGACAGAAGTAGCTCCCCACTCGGTACTCAGGCGACTAATCACGTGTTTATAGGTATCTTGCCAAGCGTCGCCTGTGGATTGACAGCCCTTCACAGAGTTCGGTTTAACTTGCAGTTTTTCACCTGTAAGTTGCTGGTAAATTTTCCTAAATGTCGGGCAATGTTGGCGTTCTTCTTTTTCCCAGACACCTATCTCTAGAATGTTGCCATTGGCATCAAAAATTCCTCCCATAAACCGCGCCATTTGCGGGTAAATATGTTGTAAGTAGCACCAACTTTCTCTACCGTAACTGCGGATGGGAGCTTCTATTTCGGCTGCACTTGCCAAAATTTGTAAAAATATTTCTGGCTTGACACCAATAATTTGGTCGCGATTGATTCCTTGCCAATCTATGGGCTCCCAAGGGCGAGGATGCGGGGTGGAAAATTGCTGGGGTAGGTCGGAAAGTCGATCGCTCAAAACTTCCAATGACATATAATGGTCGATGAGGGAGTTAATCCTCGCCCGATTTTGCAAGTAGCGAGGGCTTTGATACTGATTTCCAGCCAAATCAATTGTATACACCTTACCAGTAGCTTTCATTGTTTCTGCCTGTTCCTAACTTTTACAGCTATTGTGCAAAAGGCATTTGGGAAGTCGCAATGAGTAACGTGCAGGCTGCTCAATGACTAGCAGTTGCCTTGACTGAGCCGAACTCAGGTGAAACGGCATGAAGTAGGGTGAATCCCCAGCAATGATATTATTTTGATAACTGGGGAAATGCGCTGCACACTGATGCGCGGGCCTTCAGCCGCTC
>NZ_JAUBSH010000106.1:0-23193 GCF_036704705.1 Microcoleus sp. K1-B1
GCTATTTTTACCAACGGGGGATGAGGGCTATAAGTCAGATTCAGTCTAGCTCTTAGCCATCTTGTCACCCCCCCAGGCATATTACAGTTTGTTTAGAAGATACTAATAAATTAGAAACTGATAAAAAAGTTGTTTTATCAGCTATAAAAGATAAGGTTAGATACGGAGATCCTGTTAGCTACGGATTTACTCCGTCTACAAATATTATCCAAAAGGGTGGATTGTCGGTTTTTTTTATCGGTTCTTGGCTCGATCATATTGAATCTTTGAGGCTCAAGTATGAACAAAATCTAAAAAAGCAAAAAGAACAACAAGATAAAAGAGAGGAAGAATATCGTCGTCAAAACTTTGGTAGAATCGATTAGCAATGCTTCAATAGCCTTGCTATGCCAATTTTTTGATAAACTTCCCCAGGTTCGACGCTACTTTCTCCTGCTTGATTGCGCTTCATTGACTCTAACAATTTCTGCTTGACTTCTTCCTTAACTTCTAAACCTGCATCAGGATCGCCCAAATATTCTTCTAAACACTGTTCCACGGTATGCCGAATTAAGTCCCGCAATTGGTCAACTGTCATGTCTTTGACTTGCATTTTAATCTCCTAGTCTGTGGGATTATAAATAAATAATAACAACTTTAGTATTGAACAAATGAATCAGAATGTTGGTATCGAGAAGATATTTATTAATCATCCCATTCTTCTCTAAGTGACAACTGGAATTCCAAAGCCTCCACACGATACGGCAAAAAACCTCGCCATCTCTTTAAATTTTTCCTAGGCAATCTTTCACTGCTACCCGGAGTCTGCGTTGTTACCCGATCGCGCATCAAAGCTGACAATAATTCTAAAAGCTGCTGTTGCTCGTCAGGAGTAAGATTTTGAGCCTGACTCAGTACCTCGCTATAAGTAGACATAGGCTTTATGTTGAGATTTTTGGGCTGATTGTTATTATAGCAATTTAGGATCGAAGGAAGTGCGATCGCCCTTATCTTCCCAAAGTACGATCGCCCTTATCTTCCTAAAGTACGATCGCCCTTATTTTCCTATCAGCCGATCGTACTCTGCGTGAGTACCAATCCAAAACCACAAAATACCTGTTTTAATTTCAATACCCAACGCCCGATAAGCTTGTCCGGTCCTTACAGACCAATAATTACCAACCTTCTTAAAATGCAAAGAAGGATGAGACGGATCTGCCTTCAGCAACTCATAACACTGATCTGCTGTAGCTTGTACATTTGATGGCAAAGCATTGTAACAATCCCAAAATTTTCGAGTAGTGTAGTGCATTAAATCTCTCGATAGTTACCACTCTCAAAATCTGCGATCGCCTCTGCAGCTAAAGCATCTAGTTTACCCTCAGCAATATCTTTCTCTAACTGAACATCCCATCGTTGGTAATCCAAATTCATAAACCACTCTAACAACTCTCCCATCTTGTTCGGCGGAAGTTGGAGAATCGCATTTTCTATCTGTTCAATAGTCAACATAGGCTATCTTAACTTACACTAAATTTCGTTAATTTTTTTGCTTGTTATTTATTATATCTCAATTCGGGATTCGGTGAAAAGCGATCGCCCTTATTTCCCCAAAGTGCGATCGCCATTAAGTTAATCATAAATTTCTCTCCGGTGTCCAATCTGGTGAATAGTAATCACCTTTAAATCATCATCAAAAGAATAAATAACCCGATAATCACCCACTCTTAACTTAAAGAAACCTGCCAGATTAGCCGACAACGGCATAGGAGTAATTTGTTCAAAATTTTCAGCAAACCAATTGATTTTATTACCTATACGCTCCTGCACAGCCTGAGTCAATCTTTCTTGGTTAACCAGAGCTTCTGCTGTGAAATCAACCGAATAGCTCATTAGGATTTTATGCCAATTTTTTGATAAACTTCCCCAGGTTCGACGCTACTTTCTCCTGCTTGTTTGCGCTTCATTGACTCTAACAATTTCTGCTTGACTTCTTCCTTAACTTCTAAACCTGCATCAGGATCGCCCAAATATTCTTCTAAACACTGTTCCACGGTATGCCGAATTAAGTCCCGCAATTGGTCAACTGTCATGTCTTTGACTTGCATCTTAATCTCCTAGTCTGTGGGATTATCAATAAATAATAGCAACTTTAGTACGGTTGTATCTGTAACTGAGCTATCCATTCCATGAATCTCGTTCCTGATTCACATACTCTTGAGCATCAATTCCATTCCAAATTTCCTCACCCAACCCTTCTAATTCTAAAATGCTCCGCCTAGGTTTAGCCTGAACCCGGTGACGAACATATACTAATAATTCAGAGATGAGTCGCCGTTGCTCATCCGGTGCAAGTCTTAGAACCTGACTCAGTACCTCGCTGTAAGTAGACATAGGCTTTATGTTGAGATTTTTTGGCTGATTGTCATTATAGCAATTTAGGAGCGAAGGAAGTGCGATCGCCCTTATTTCCCCAAAGTACGATCGCCCTGATCTTCCCAAAGTACGCGCGTGCGAAGCTATCCCGTAGGGAATCGCCCGTCTTGATTAAACCTCAAAGGGGTTAATCAGTGTGAGTTCAGCAATCCACAGAAAATCCCCTATATTTCTTGTTACTAAAGTTCTGTCATATACCAAAGCTGTTGCCGCAATAATAGCATCCCCAAGTGTCATTCTCCTTATCTCTCGCAACAGCACTGCGCGATCGAGTACAGTGTTAGAAATTGGTACAACCTCCACCACACCAAAGAATTCCTCAAAGTACAATCTATACTCTTCAGTTAGCCGATGATAACCCAAGACTTCAAGGTAACTTAGTGCCGATACAATTATGTCATTTTCGCCAATAAAATGCCTAATCTGCGAGTTTTCTGGCTGGGAAGCGTAGATAATAATATTACTGTCTAGCAGCATTCATTATTCATCCCTACCTGGAAGTGGACGGTCTTGACGCAAATCTCGCTGCCATTCCACTGGATCGCTAATATCAGCAAATACATTATTTGCTGCAATTTTTTCCAATACTTCAACTATTCTCTGACGGCGAAACTCCGCACTTAAAGTCGATCGCTCTTCTTGTAAAGTAACGTAAACTCTGACAGGGCGATCGCCCTGTGTTGGAACCTCATTAACCCATTCTAAAATGTTTCCCTTCAATATAGCCTCAAATATTCGCTGCATAGCTAATATCAAATATTCTTTATCTCTACTATTCTAACCCTTTTGAGCATTAAAGCTACTTGTGGGATTATACCAAATAGTCGGAAATTTGGTTCCTGCAGCCCTGATTTTCCCTGCATTGCGATCGCCCTGAACTTCCCCTGGATGGCAGTTTAGTTTTGAGGAATATCGGCAGTAACCTTAATGTTATCACCTACGCTTCAAGCTCAGCACGCTGAGAAAAAAGCTCGACAAAACCATCTGCAAACCAACAGTCAGGCAAGTGAGCGAGGGAATAACCAAACGCAGAGTTTTAAAAGGGTCTAAACTACCGAAAGCTGTTTCGCTCCAGATACTCAATGACAAGAACGAGCCAACTATTCCGATTAAAATCAGCGTGACTCCGACAATCAATCCTGTCTCTAGGGTGACATAGCGAAATATTTTATTGAGTTTCCGGTCTTCGGGCAGCAGTTTTTCACTGATGGCAAAAACTTTGGTGAAGAAAGCGAAAGTTACTGCTTGAAAACCGATGATAATTGCGATCGCAGCATACAGCAGCGTGTGTACATCAAAGTTGATACTTCCGACCTTTCTGCTGCCCGGTAATAGCCAAACGACGATAATGAGACCCAGAATCATCAGCGTAGCCCCCGGATACAGAAATAGCCACCGGGGACTGTAAAGCAGCATAAATCGCAGGTTCCGCCAGCCATCTCGCCAAGTTCGCAAGTGTGGCGGACGGCTGCGGCCGTCGGGAGAGAGTACGGTGGGAACTTCAGCGACTCGAAGCTTGTAGATAGAGGCTTTGACCACCATTTCGCCAGCAAATTCCATCCCCGTTGTTTGCAAGTCGAGTTTCAAAATTGACTCTCTCCTGAAACCCCGCAACCCGCAGTTAAAATCGCCGGCGGGACTTGAAAAGAATAGCCGCCCAATCCATGTCAGCGCCGGATTTCCAAAATATTGGTGCAGCGGTGGCATTGCCCCCGGTTTGATGCCTCCTTGAAAGCGGTTTCCCATCACTAAATCCCACCCTCCCCGCAATTTTTCCACAAAAGGGCCGAGGTTGGAAAAGTCGTAGCTGTCGTCAGCGTCGCCCATGATAATATAAACTCCGCGCGCTGCCATGATGCCTCCCATGAGGGCGCTGCCGTAGCCTTTGGCCACTACGGGTACGACTCGAGCCCCCATTCTGGTGGCGATATCTTGAGAACCGTCAGTGCTGCCGTTGTCTGCTATGATTACCTCGCCGGCAATATCAAGTTCGCGCAGAGACTTCTGTGCCTTCTCGATGCAGATTTCTAAAGTTTCTGCCTCGTTGAGGCAGGGCATGAGTATCGAAAGTTCGAGAGTGTATTCCCGGCTGGTGTTGCTTTGCTCGGCCATATGTTTATTCCACTGTTGCTGGCGATCGACAATAGTTGCATTTCCAGTATGTATGTTTACAATATTGATCTAGAACAAAACTAAATAAAACTTAATTACCATTGTTAATGGTAGTTTCTGTATCGGCCACTTTCGCGCTGTAGTATAAGTTGGTGAACTAATGAATAGAAGCGTTTTTCTGGTATTGCTTGCTGCAATATTGTGCGGCGTCGCAGGTCAATTCAGTCTGAAGGCAGGAGCTAAAATATTAGGGCCCATTGGCACTGCTAATTTAGTTGAAAAAGTTATAGGAATGGCAACTCAGCCTTTGATAGTTGCAGGTCTGTGTTTGTATGCAATTTCTTCGATCGGCTTTATAGTAGTTTTGTCGCGCGCAAACCTTAGCATAGTCTCGCCTTTACTGTCAATTAGTTACCTGTTTACTGTTTTAGGCGGCAAACTTATATTTCACGAGCCTTTGCCACCGCTGCGGTTGGTAGGCGTGGCGCTAATTATGACAGGAGTAATTTTTGTACTCAGAGGTCAAGCTGGGGGAGTGACTGGAGGCAACTAGCCACTGTTAAGATTGACGCTTGAGTGCTGAATTGATAACTTAGGTTAAAGGGTGTATTTGAGCATTCTGTTATGAAATGATGCTGCTGTATGTCTAATATTTCTGAGCCTGTGAATCCCAATCAATTATTGATCGATCGCACCGCAGTTCTTGCTACCATGCACCAAAAAGAACGGGTAATGGCTCCCGTTTTGGAACGAGAATTTGGCGTAAATATCCTAGTACCTACAGAGCTTGACACTGACGCATTCGGCACATTCACCAGAGAAGTTAAACGCTTAGGAACACAAATAGAAGCGGCTCGCCATAAAGCACAAAAAGCTCTAGAAATTGCAGGCGAAACTCTTGCCTTTGCCAGCGAAGGTACTTTCGGCCCTCACCCAATGATGCCGTATCTGCCAGCTAACAGAGAAATAGTAATTTTATTAGATCGAGCCAACAATCTAGAACTAATCGGCGACTCTTTCTCCGTTGAGACTAACTACAGTCACCAGTTAGTTTCCAGTATAGAAGAAGCAGATGATTTTGCGAAAAAAGCGGGATTTCCCGATCACGCACTGGTGGTTATAGTTGGCGACGCTGCCCTCGGTAACGGCGAAATAGTCAAGGGCATTAAGACAGAAAAACAACTTTTTGACGCTGTGACAGCAGGCTTAAAAAAATCGTCAACCGGTCGAGTTCACATCGAAACAGATATGCGGGCGATGTACAATCCAACTCGGATGAAAAACATCGAAAATGCAACTCTCGATTTAGTTAAAAAATTCAAGCAATTCTGCCCGGAGTGCGGTTGGCCGGGATTCGATATAGCTGAGACGAAAATCGGATTGCCCTGCGGACTTTGCTATTTTCCGACTCAGCTAGTGCGATCGGCAATCTATAAATGCAAAAAGTGCGGTTATACTAAAGAAAAACAATTTCCCGACGGTCGAGAGACTGCCGATCCTTCCTTGTGTCAATATTGCAACCCTTAGAAAAATAATTGGCTAAACTTAGTAAAATTTGCAACAATATTATTGATAGTTCCTTAATTAAATTCACTAATGATAGCCGTAGAAACAGAACGCAACTGGAAACCCGTTATTAAAGAATTCGAGGCTGTAGTCGGCAAAAATGGCGTCGTACAGCGTCGCGAAGAATTGATTGTCTACGAGTGCGATGGACTCGCCAGCTACCGCCAGCGCCCCGCCGTGGCGGTATTGCCTCGAACTACGGAGGAAGTGGCGCAAGTGGTCAAAATATGCGATCGCAACTCAATTCCCTGGGTGGCTAGAGGCGCAGGAACCGGTCTTTCCGGGGGCGCTTTGCCTGTAGAAAACTGCGTGCTGATTGTCACTGCCTTGATGCGAAAAATCCTGAAAGTAGACTTAGAAAATCAGCAAGTAGTCGTGCAACCGGGAGTAATTAATAACTGGGTAACGCAAGCAGTTAGCGGCGCCGGTTTCTACTACGCGCCAGATCCTTCCAGTCAAATTGTTTGTTCGATTGGTGGCAACGTTGCCGAAAATTCTGGCGGGGTTCACTGCCTCAAATACGGAGTCACAACGAATCACGTTTTAGGATTAAAATTGGTACTTCCCGACGGTTCAATTGTCGATGTCGGTGGCGAAATTCCCGAAATGCCCGGTTACGATTTAACAGGTGTATTTGTCGGTTCCGAAGGCACTTTAGGAATTGCCACAGAAGTTACTTTGCGAATTCTCAAAGCGCCCGAATCGATTTGCGTTCTTCTAGCGGATTTTTCCAGTATAGAAGCAGCAGGCGAATCAGTTTCCGATATTATCAGCGCTGGCATTATTCCCGGCGGCATGGAAATCATGGACAACATCAGCATCAATGCTGTGGAAGATGTGGTGGCAACTGGATGTTATCCCCGCGATGCGGCGGCAATTCTCCTCGTAGAAATCGACGGTTTAGAAGTGGAAGTTGCCACAAACAAACAGCGGATAGCTGATATTTGCAAGCATAACGGAGCGCGAAATATCACCACGGCAAGCGACCCGGAAACGCGGCTAAAAATTTGGAAAGGGCGGAAAGCTGCTTTTGCGGCGGCGGGTCATCTCAGCCCGGATTATTACGTGCAAGACGGCGTAATTCCGCGAACGCAAATGGCTTATGTTTTGAAAGAAATTGAGGGTTTGAGCGAGAAATACGGTTATCGAATTGCTAATGTATTTCACGCGGGAGATGGGAATTTGCACCCGCTGATTCTGTACGATAACTCGGTAAAAGGTGCGCTGGAAAAGGTGGAAGAATTGGGCGGAGAAATTCTCAGGCTTTGCGTGAAAGTTGGGGGAAGTCTTTCGGGAGAACACGGCATTGGCGCTGACAAGAAGTGTTTTATGCCGGATATGTTTTCGGAGGTAGATTTGGAGACGATGCAGTGGGTGCGTCAGGTGTTTAATCCGAAAGGTTTGGCGAATCCTGGGAAGATGTTCCCGACGCCGAAGACTTGCGGGGAAGCCGCGAGGGCTAAGGTTGAAACTTTTAAGAAGTTGGAGGGTGCGGAGGTTTTTTAATTCGCTATTTATGCGGGTAATGTGAGCAGAAAAGCACCTGATAATTGTCTCTACAATGGGGAGGCAGAGCCTCTAAGTATGCGTTCCCAGCCAGAGTCTGGTAACGAGAAAAAACGATTTTTCTCGTTTTGTAGGAGTGCGAGAGTCCCGCTTGCTTGCCTATATATCACGTTGGTAAGGTGCAGATTGCACATTCGGCACTAAAGTGCGATCGGAATTCTGATAGTAAATTCCGTGCCCTTGCCCAATTCCGAAGTACAATATAATTCGCCTTTGTGTCTTTCTACAATAATTTGATAGCTAATTGACAAACCCATTCCCGTGCCTTTGCCAATGGGTTTAGTAGTAAAAAATGTATCGAATATGCGCTGCTTGACTTCCTCAGTTATTCCCGGGCCGTTGTCGGCAATTTTAATTTCTACAAAATTGCCGACCACTTCCGTACCAATCCTAATCTGGCTGGGATGTTCTAGCATTTCTTGACAATTTTGCCGACTGTTGGCATCTTCTAAAGCATCGATCGCATTGCTGAGAATATTCATAAAAACTTGATTTATCGGCCCAGCAAAACACTCAACAGTCGGCAATTCTCGGTATTCTTTTACAATTTGAATTGGCGGCTTTTCTCCGTTCCCTTTCAAACGGTGATTGAGAATTAACAGCGTGCTGTCAATACCTTCGTGGAGGTTAACGGGTTTCATCTGTGAATCGTCATGCCGCGAAAAGTTCCGCAGCGACTGCACAATCTGGCAAATCCGCTCGACACCAACGCTCATTGAAGACAGTATTTTAGGTAAATCTTCAGCTAAAAAATCGAGATCATTTTTTTCTCTTTCCTCTTGAATTTCCGCGACTGGATTAGGATAGTGCTGTTGATAAAGATCGAGGTGATCAAACAAGTCTTGAGTATAATTTGTGAGATGAGCGAGATTGCCGTAAATGAAGCTGACTGGGTTGTTGATTTCGTGAGCGACGCCGGCAAGTAGCAATCCCAAACTAGACATTTTTTCGCTTTGAACTAATTGGGAATTAGTGGCTTTGAGTTGCTCAAGTGTGGCTGCTAGTTGAGCGGCTTGTTCTCGGCTTTGTGCTTCGGAATTATGCAAGGCTTCTTCGGCTTGTTTGCGCTCAGTGATGTCTCTCTGTACGCCAATAAAATGAGTTAATTTGCCCATGCGATCGCGCACGGGAGATATTGAGAAACAATTCCAGAAAGCGGTTCCGTCTTTGCGGTAATTCTTTAATATTACCTTGCATTCGCTTTCTGTTTGCAAGGCTTGGCGAATTATTTCTACTGCCGCCTGGTCGGTATCGCTTCCGTGCAAAAATCTGCCGTTTTTTCCGATAATTTCCTGTCGCCTATAACCTGTCATGCTTTCAAATGCGGGATTGCAATAAATAATTGGATTTTCGGGGTCAGTGGCGTCAGAAATCGTAACTCCGGTGCTAGTAGCTGCTATAGCTCGATCGTACAACCAAAGCATTTCTTCTGCGCGCTTGCGATCGGTAATGTCCCGTAGCGTAGCTAAATAAGCCCTTTCTCCGTCCCATTCCGTTTCCACCACCCGCATTTCTACTACAGCATTTGCTTTTTGCTTGCGAATAGCTTCAACTTCTGTCTGCACGACGCGAGTTCCTGGTGCTTCTGTTTTTCCAACTTGGGGAATAATATCCGTCGCCATCTCAAGGTCACAAGCTGAAACTTCTACTACTAAATTGCCAAAAAATGCTTGCCCTAGAAGTTCCTCTGCTTTGCAGTTAAACAGCGCTTCTGCTGATTGGTTGGCAAAACATACAAGTCCTCGCTTGTTAACGATTGCGATGCCGTCGGCATTTTTTTCGATCACATTCCGAAACCGAGATTCGCTAGCTTTCAAATCCTGCTTTAGCTGTTCCATTGCTCGCTCCATCTGCTGCAATTCGCACAGACTAAGACTATAAGCTTCGGAAATGTTGGTCTCTGTCGAATTCTCGGCTCTTTTTTTGGGAAGCTGTTGGTAGCCTGTTCTATTGGTCAGATTTGGAGCAGTTTGTTTATGATTCCTGCTAATATTACTGAGCTTATTTTCTGGATCTGCTTCTTGAAAAAACATATTTCTACCCTCCCCAATTATTTTTTACATTAAGGTATTGCGATCTCCCTATTTTCCGGGAAATTTAGGGAGAGAGCAATTTACACCCGATGCTAGCACATTACTTTTAGAATTCATCCTAAAACATCGTTAAAATTCAAGAGCGATCGGCATTGATTTATCTATTAAGTTTTATTAAGTATTTTCAACAACATTGACACTTACGTAGCCACATGAACTGTGCAAGCTGGATAGGGCTTCAATCCCCTTTGCACTCACAAAATAACCAGTTCCACGGGCAAGTTCTAGATATTTAGAAGCCGCAGGTCAGTATAAAATATTATATAAATTTGACAAAAAATATGGTTAAAACTAAGCGAACTCATCTTTATTTATTAAAAATAATCATAATTAGCCATTACCAAATCATCTCCCTGCGGGCTGATGTGATATAGAATATAACCTATCTATTTTTGCGATCGCAACTTCAAACCAATGGCACGTCTAGCACTTCTGAGCACATCCAATAAAACCGGACTAATCGACTTAGCGCGCAGTCTAGTAGAAGAATTTGAATTTGACATAATTAGTAGTGGCGGGACAGCAACGGCCCTCAAAGAAGCAGGCATCCCAGTGACCAAAGTTGCGGAATATACTGGTTCTCCCGAAATTTTGGGAGGGCGAGTCAAAACACTTCACCCACGAATCCACGGTGGCATTTTAGCGCGCCGCGATGTACCGGAAGACCTCGCAGATTTAACCGCAAATCAAATTCGGGCGATCGATCTAGTTGTAGTCAATTTGTATCCATTTGAAGAGACAATTTCTAAACCAGGAGTTACTCTAGCCGACGCAATTGAGCAGATAGATATCGGCGGGCCAGCAATGTTGAGAGCTTCCGCCAAAAACCACGCTCATTTGACAGTTTTGTGCGACCCAGAACAGTACAATACTTATTTAAAAGAATTGCGGGCAAATGGCGGCGAAGCATCCTTAGAGTTTCGGCAAAGATGCGCCCTAGAAACCTTCAAACATACAGCAAACTACGATCGCGCGATCGCAACTTACCTCAGCAGCAGCCAATCCGCTGAAAAATCTTCGCTACCAGAGGAGTTTAATTTATCAGGAAAAGAGTTGCAAACTCTCCGCTACGGCGAAAATCCTCATCAAGCCGCCACCTGGTATCAAAGCGGAAGTACACCCACAGGCTGGACGACTAGCACCATCCTGCAAGGCAAAGAATTAAGCTACAATAATTTAGTAGATTTAGAAGCAGCAAGGCGGCTAATCGTAGAATTCCCCGACACACCAGCCGCCGCTATTCTGAAGCATACAAATCCTTGCGGCACAGCCTTGGGAACAACTATTTCTGAAGCGTATCAAAAAGCCTTCGACACCGATTCAGTCTCAGCTTTCGGCGGAATTGTCGCCCTCAATCGCCCGATTGATGCTGCTACCGCAACGGCGTTAACTAAAACATTTTTAGAATGTATCGTCGCGCCGGGTTGCGAACCAGAAGCCGAAGAAATTATCAAAAAAAAGGCGAAAGTTCGAGTATTAATTTTGCCAGATTTGACTCAAGGGCCGCCACAAACGGTTAAAATTATTGCAGGCGGTTTGCTGGTGCAAGACTCAGATAATGTAGTAGAAGAAACTAGCAAATGGCGGATTGTTACTGAGAAACAGCCGACGGCGGGAGAGTTGGAAGAATTGCTGTTTGCTTGGAAAGTAGCGAAACACGTCAAATCAAATGCGATTGTTGTGACGCGCGATCGCACTACAATCGGTGTCGGCGCCGGACAAATGAATCGCGTCGGTTCGGTTAAACTAGCATTGGAACAAGCAGGAGACAAGAGCAAAGGAGCGATTTTGGCTAGCGATGGTTTCTTCCCCTTCGACGATTCAGTCAAAACTGCGGCTGAGGCGGGCATAATTGCGATCGTCCAACCGGGCGGAAGTATGCGCGATCAAGATTCCATTCAAGCCGCCAACCAACTTGGAATCACAATGGTTTTCACTGATATCCGCCACTTCTTGCATTAATTAAGTTCGTAGTGTAGTAATGACATCTTAGGTATCTGTCAGGAACAGGGAATATGCCTATTCCACAAAGAGTCAATTCTATTGTGGGGTGGGCTTCTAGCCCGCCCTCAAGCAATGATTGAATTTTTGTTCTTCCATATTCCATCCATCCATCCGTTACATCCGTTACATCCGTTGCCGAACTTCCTTCTTCTATAACTAACGGCTATGACTAGCACAATTCAACCGCAAATTAAACCCCAAGACATAAAAGTCAAAATCCTGCTCACCGGCGGACATCAATGCACCGTCACTCTCAAATCTGATACACCATTATTGCACAGCCTTGTCAAAACATTAGTCGATCGCACTCAACAAACACCCGGTTTTTCCACCTTATTTCAAATCCCTATAGACGGAGGTCGTTCCGCCCTTTCTTTTCCCGGCGAACACCTAGTTGGATTAGTCACCGAACCCCCAATTTACTTGCAGGAACTGCAACCGCAGCAGCCTGCAACTCCCGTAGAAATTCCCGCCACAGAAATTCCCGCCCCTGCGCCGCCTGTAAATGACGACTTAATATCTCGCTACGCCCAGATTGACAACTTTTTGACACCTGCAGAAAAAAACAAACTCATTAAATATGTCTTAGCAAAAGAATCAGAATTTGTGACTACCAGCACCTCAACCAATGCCGAAGATTACCGCCGTTCGATGGTACTCCACTCGTTCCCCGAATTTTCCGAACTGATGGTTAATCGCATCAAAGCAATTCTCCCCGACGTGCTGCAAAAATTAAATATTCCCTCATTTCCGCTTGGTGAAATAGAAGCTCAGCTAACCATGCACAATGACAACAACTTTTATAAACTTCACAACGACAGTGGCTCGCCAGATACCGCCACCCGATTTTTTACTTACGTTTACTATTTCTATCGAGAACCAAAAGCTTTTTCAGGTGGGGAATTGCAAATTTATGACAGCAAAATCGAGAACAATTTTTATGTTGCAGACAAGACATTTAGAACCGTTGAACCTCGCAATAACAGCATTGTATTTTTTCTAAGTCGCTATATGCACGAAGTTTTGCGAGTTAGCTGTCCCTCAAAAGCTTTTGCTGATAGTCGGTTTACTATTAACGGCTGGGTACGCAAAGCAAATTGAGGTTAATATCGATTCCGGTTGCACCGGAATGCTTGTTGACTGTTCACTGTTGACTGTTGACTGTGAGTCCAAAAAATGAAAATTGCGCGAATTTTTTGTTGGCAGCTTGATTCGACTTTACGCCCGACGATGAAGCGCGCATTTGATCTCCTTGCGGCGCAACCGAAATTGATATAATTCATTGTCATGGACGCACTAATCACCTAATTTTGTCATTCTGAGTGAAGCGAAGAATCTCAAATTATTGCCACATTGTTATAATGCGTAAGTCCCGATATCTGAGATTCTTCACTTCCCAAAGCCTACCCTCAGAATGACAGAATTACTTTACTTAAAACTATTTACTTCTTACTCCAGTGCTCCAGCACTTTTGAGCAATTTCACCACATTAGAATAACCCTTAAACTCAGCTAGCATTAAAGCTGTATAATTTCCCGGATTTTTGTGGTTTAGTTCTGCACGAGCATCAATTAAAATCTTTACTGCATCAGCATAACCCCGATGTGCAGCCCACATTACAGCGGTTGCGCCCGAATCATCGAGCAAGTTGACATCGGCACCTTTTTCGACTAATAATTGGACGATCGCAATATAACCTCGATCGCACGCCTTCATTAAAGCCGTTTTCCCCAAATCCGCCGGGATATTCGGATCAGCACCGCCGTCAAGCAAAGCCTTCACCGTCTCGGTATGTCCGTGAAACGCAGCCAGCGTCAAAGCCGTCTCCCCAAAGTTTTTTGCATTCAGGAAATCAGCCCGATTTGAGTTTACTTTTTGCAGCAAAGCCGATACGATCGCACTATGACCGTGAACAGCCGCTACCAGTAAAGGCGTATCGCCCAACCGATTTCTAGCACCGACACTTGCACCTCGGTTTAATAGCAATTCCACCACATCTTCGCAGCCTTCAACCACCGCAAAATTCAAAGCAGTTTCATCATCTTTATCCTTAGCGTTGATATCCGCGCCAGCATCGAGTAAGATATGGGCGATCGGCGCATTTCCCCCAGCAGCCGCGGCCATCAAAGCCGTGCCGCCATCTCCATTTTTCACATTCGCATTAGCACCCGCACCAAGCAAAGTTTGCACCACATCAGTATTGCCGGAATCCGCAGCCAAAGTTAAAGCAGTTTCTCCGTTTTTGTCGGGAATTTCGACATCCGCACCAGCAGCCAACAGCGCCTCGACAACAGCCAAATTTCCCGCCGTCGCAGCCAGCATCAAAGCAGTTTTGCTCTCTAAATTTTTAACATTAGCATCCGTCCCACAATTGAGCAAAATTCGCACAATTTCAGCGCTTCCTTGACGGACAGCTAAAAACAGCATAGAATTCTCAGCAACAGCACCCGCATCCACCAAAGCTTTAACAACAGCTTGATGACCGGATAAAGCAGCCATTTTCAAAGCTGAATCTCCATCTTGATCACGCACATTTACATCAGCATTAGCATCAAGTAACATCCGCACAACATTGATATCGCCCTTGAGAGAAGCCGCCATCAAAGCCGTACTTCCATCATCATTTTTAGCATTAACATCAGCACCCGCCGCCAGCAACAGTCGCACAGAGTCAGCCTGTTTGTGAGCCGCCGCCAGCATCAAAGCCGTTAGCCCAAAACGCCTGCTCACCTGGTTGACATTAGCGTCATTGTTTAGTAGAGTACGCACGATTTCTGTATAGCCCTTTTGGGCAGCAAACATCAAAGCCGTCGTCCCCTCAGAGTCTTTGGCGTTAGCGTTAACACCCTTAGCGAGTAAAGCTTGGACGTGAATAATGTTGCCAGTCTTGGCGGCTTGAATCAATACAGCGTCTTGTTTAGTGGCAGGCATAATAGTCTCTCATACCGTATATTTTTACCGTCGCACGAGACGGCCTGACTGGTATGCTAAGTTTTATGAAGTATGTTTGCTAATCCTCAGAACACTATGAATCTCGAAATTCCTCAGTCAGTGAAAGTTTGGAGCCAATTCTTCCACCCAGTTTTAATGTGGGTACTGCTGGCCATCTCATTCTATGCTTTGTATCTCGGCCTGCAAATCCGCCGTACCAGAAGCGCCGAAGGCGAAGTCAAAAAAGAGTTAATTAAGGGAAAATTCAACATCAAGCACCACCAAATGGGTTCTTTGCTGCTAGCCTTGATGGTAACGGGTGCAGTGGGCGGAATGGCTGTCACCTACATCAACAACGGCAAACTATTTGTCGCCCCGCACTTAGTAGCAGGATTGGGAATGACGGCAATAATTGCGATCGCAGCCTCGCTGACTCCTTTGATGCAAAAAGGCAATGATTGGGCGAGAAACGCTCACATCTTTCTGAATGTTGTGCTTTTGGGGCTGTTTGGCTGGCAAGCGGTAACAGGCGTAGAAATCCTGCAAAGAATTATCAGCAAAATGTGAGGATTTGAGTAAGAAGTACAGATATTGGGTAGGGACACGGCAGTGCCGTGTCCCTACATCTTTATGATCAAAATGGTGTTATAATGAACGTATAAGTAAGCCAATTAGTCTCAATTCAACTTCTCTTAGCAAAGACAAGAAAACTAATATGCCTTCTTTAAAAATACATCGCCAATATCAATCCGGCATCGAAAAAATTGTAGCCTTGGACAACTCAGTGTTTGAGGCTATTTTAACTGCGTTGAGAAAAACAGCCCCTGCGTTGCCTATTGATGATTTAGTCAGAAACGTAGAGTCAGAGGTAGAAAACACGAACCATGATGATTTAGTCAATATACTAGAGAGTATTATTCCTATATACGCTTTAAAGAAAACTTATGCTTGGACAGTGGAAGAACTAGCAGATGAGCTGATTGCCGCTGTTGATGAATTTGAAGAACTCTCTAACTTATCAACCGAAGAAAAAAAGCGATTTTGTGAAAAACTTAATGACTTGTTGATGCCGAATCGCTTTTTAGAATCGGCATCACAAGCCAAAGATGTTTTAAAAGTATATTTGTTGCCTTCAGGAATTCCTACTGATGACTTCCCCATTAAAAGCAAAGTAGAACTAGAAGCAGAGTTTAAGAAGTTCGCCGAAGAATGGCGCATCGAAACCGGGATGCTATCATTAGTTACACAAAAATCAATGCACCAGGCTTATCAGAGAATTATCGGTATGGGACAGCCAGTTATCCCCTTGATTTTGCGTGACCTCGAACAAAAGCCAGACCATTGGTTTTGGGCGTTGAGGGCAATTACTGGTGACAATCCGGTAAAACCCGAACAGCGAGGCCGCATGAAGCAAATGGCCCAAGCCTGGATACAATGGGGAAAAGAACACGGTTATGAGTGGTAAGCTAGAGTACCGAAAAATATTGAGATTTCCTAACTTAGAGCTTACTGAATATCAAGTAACAAGTGAAGAAACAGTAGATTATAATTGCTTTGCTTTTGCTGCTGGAGAAGAGGAATGCAGATGGGACCCGGTAGACCCAGATGGGTACTGGCCGGATGGTGTTTCAAGAGAGTTAACGCTGGATGCTTTTATCCAAGCTTATCAAACTATTGGATATGAACCTTGCGAGAATCGTGACCTTGAACCGGGGGTTGAAAAAATAGCAATATACACCTATAACGGCCAGCCACAGCACGCAGCCAGACAAGAAGAGGATGGTAAGTGGAAAAGCAAGCTAGGGGATTGGGAAGATATCGAACATGAATTAGAAGGGTTAGAAAATCCTAACTATTATGGAGTTGTTCAACAAATATTACAGCGAGCGACAATCCCACTCAATATTTCTTAGACTGCAATTAAACTTTTGAAGAGTAAACTTTTGGACGCACACACTCTATTTGTTACCCTTAGCTATTTTTTATCTGCTTTAATAGCCAAGCTTCCCTTTCGATGATTTAATAAAATAAAGTTAAATTGAGCGAACAATTTAGAAGATTAATTAGGGAGCTTTTTGAAATCAAAAGAAGGAAAGCTATGCTAGAAAACCTGATCAAATACTTTGTCTACGCAACAAAAGGCTATATTACAAAAACGCAGTTAATCAAGTTTGTGTACTTAGCTGATCTTTATGCGGTCAAATGGACAGACAAGCAGCTTACTGATTTAGATTGGCGTTATTATTACTATGGGCCTTGGAATGAAGGCATAGAGGCTGTTTTAAATCAAATGAATGGCAAAGAGATTGTTCAAGAATCTCAGGGAGAGAGTATATTCATCAGACTTGGGGAGGGAGCTGGTAATGTGGATGATTTAAAGTTACCTTTAGGTCTGAAGCTCATACTTGACAACATCAGGAGAGAATGGGCAGGTTCAGGAGAGGATAAACTGAATCAGTTACTAGAATATGTATATAGCACTGCTCCCATGCTTGAGGTTAAATATAGCCACGAACCAGAGGAACAGGTGAGACTGAATCTGTACAAAGAAAGAGAAAAGTTAATGAGTGAATTGGGGTGAGCGAGTGGCTGGACAAAAACCGCGTCAAGGTTGGATTTATTTTATCAATCCCTATAGAGTATGTCTTCGTTGCAAACTCGGTCATCATCATATTTATGAGATAAATGAACCAGGGGAGATTGAGTGCAAGACAATTTCTTGCACTCAGGTGATTAATTCGAGTCGGGTTTTTCGGGGAGAGCATCCTTATATCGTTTGGACAAGTGACCAATTTCAAGATGAATCTACATACATCCAAACTTTGAGGCTGATTCCGTTGACTTCACAAGAAACCTATAAAGGTTTGCCAACTGTATATCCGATTAATTCTACAAGCACAAATGGTCTTTCTTATAAATCCTTCGCTCTAGTGCATCAGATATGTACTGTTGATGCTAACTGTTTTAAAGATTCGCAAGGGGATTGGCTTAAGCGAGTTGGACAACTGGATAAAGTAGATAAGGAAGCTATAGAGGAACGTTTAAAGTATTTTTTAAATCTTGGGGATAATCCGGGTGAAGATTGGTTTATTAAAAATGCGTCTCCAGAACTTTTACAGAAAGTGTTTAATCTTCTACCGGATGAAACCACCAAAAGTATGGCTATAGAAAAACTGATCGACGATTTGCGATCGTAGTCAATGAGTAGTAATTGATGGTAGAGGTCAAGAAGGTTTTTGCAGTGGACTTGAGCAATCTCGCTATATCCTGTTAACCTTCTCGATCGCCCAAACGGCATTTTAGCCACATCTCACAAAATTAAAAAAGGCGGCACCCAGATTTGAACTGGGGGTGGAGGTTTTGCAGACCTCTGCCTTACCACTTGGCTATGCCGCCGTCACGTCTGAAATTTGACGTTTTCTTATAGTACACCAAATCTCGAAAATTTTAACATACCTGTCAAAAATTTCGTGAAGCGCAGCTATCCCGATCGCGCGTGGGTTCCCGAAGGGTAGGGAATCGCCCTTTTTTCCCATATCCCCAAAACCCTTGTGGGAAGGTACTCTAGAACTATAGCAACGACCCGCAACACCAGCCATGACACCAGTTTCTCCCCTACTCGTCGCCCAAATCACCGACACTCACTTGTTTGCAGAGATCGATCGAGAATGGAAAGGCTTCTCAACAACCCGCACCCTCCAAGCAGTTCTCGATCGCCTGCAACAGATACAGCCGCCGCCCGACTTACTCCTACTCACAGGCGACTTGTCCCAAGACGAAACACCCGAATCCTACCAGCGCCTCGTTTCCCTCATCGCCCCCCTCGGAATTCCCGCCTACTGGATACCTGGGAACCACGACAACATCCCAGTCATGCAGCAAATATTAGATAAGTCGCCCCTTTCCCCAGAAAAATCATGGATGCTAGGAAACTGGCAATTTCTATTACTTTCGAGTGTGGAAGCCGGATGCGACGGCGGGCGGCTTTCCCCAGAAAGCTTGCATTGGCTCGACTCTCAACTGCAACAAACGGGCGATCGACCTGTTATCATTGCCTTGCACCATCATCCTTTGCCGATCGACTGTGAAATCATGGATGGAATGATGCTGCAGAATGCCGATGAATTTTTGGCAATTGTCGATCGATATCCTCAAATCAAAATCATTCTTTGCGGCCACATTCACCAAGAATTTCAACAACAGCGGGGCTCAGTTACCTACTTGGGGACACCCAGCACCTGCCTCCAACTTTTACCCAAAAGCCATCCGATTATCCTTGACGAAATCCCGCCGGGATTTAGATTGCTTGAATTGGCGATCGACGGTACTTGGAACACCAGAGTTGAGCGAGTTGCTGCAAAATAGCCACTAACTTAATATTTTTTAGTAAGTCTAAAATAATTAATATCAAATTTACATTTTGTTGTCAATATATCAACAGATAGATTGTTTTTAGCAGCCCCATCTATTATGATATTTATTAACGATAGATAGCAGACCTACGTAAACTAGCAAGCTACGAACAAAAATCTATCTGGCAATATTACAAAATAGGAAAAACTAAATATATGTCTGAACTCAATGGCGTCATGATGCAGTATTTCCACTGGTACAGCCCCGACGACGGCAGCCTGTGGAATCAGCTAGCGAAATCTGCTAAAGATTTAGCCAAAATAGGCGTTACATCCCTGTGGTTGCCGCCAGCCTATAAAGGAACAGGCGGCGGTATGGATGTGGGTTACGGCGTCTACGACTTATTCGATTTAGGCGAGTTCGACCAAAAAGGGTCGGTACGCACGAAATACGGCACAAAAGATGAGTATTTGGCAGCGATTAAAGCTGCACAAGATGCTGGAATTCGGATTTATGCCGATGTTGTCCTCAACCACAAATTAGGTGCCGATGCAGAAGAAGAAGCCGAAGCCACACCCTTCAATCCCGACAACAGGAATGACACCGTAGGCGAATATCAAAAAATCAAAGCTTGGACGCATTTTACCTTCCCCGGCCGCGACAAAAAATATTCCAGCATGGAGTGGCATTGGTGGCATTTTGACGCCATTGATTACAACGTTTACAACACAGAAACCCATGCCGTTTACCTGCTAAAAGGCAAAGAATTTGATCGAGGAGTAGACTTAGAAAAAGGCAATTATGACTACCTGATGGGTTGCGATTTAGATATGGACAACCCAGAAGTCACCGGGGAGTTAAAATACTGGGGTGAGTGGTATGTCGATACAACAAACGTTGACGGCTTTCGCTTCGATGCCGTCAAACACGTTAAAGCAGAATTTTTCCAAGAATGGTTGGAACACGTTCGCCACTATGCCCAACGCGACCTATTTGCCGTAGGTGAATATTGGTCTTACGAAGTGGAAGCTTTGCACTACTTCATCCAAGCAACGGATGGTAAAGTCTCCTTATTTGACGCACCCCTCCATTACAACTTCCATGCTGCTAGCAAAGCCGGCAATAGCTACGATTTGCGAACAATTTTTGATAACACTCTCGTTCAACAGCAACCCGCCCTCGCCGTTACCTTAGTTGACAACCATGATTCTCAACCATTACAATCCCTAGAATCTGTTGTCGAGGCTTGGTTTAAACCTCTTGCCTACGCTTTAATTCTGCTACGGCGCGAAGGATATCCGTGCATTTTTTACCCGGATTATTACGGCGCTAACTATAAGGATAAAGCAAATGATGGCAATGAATACGAGATTTGGTTAGACAAACATCAGTTTATGGTAGATAAATTCTTGTTAGCGCGCCAAACCTATTCCTACGGCAATCAGTACGATTACTTCGACCACGCCAACACTATTGGCTGGACGCGACTCGGAGATGAAGAACATCCGGGTGGCATGGCTGTGGTACTCAGTAACGGAGGCGATGGCACTAAGTTTATGGAAGTCGGACAGCCGAATCGAACTTATATTGACATCACCGAACACATCAAAGAACCAATCACAACTAATGACGATGGTTGGGCTGATTTTCGGTGTAACGCCGGTTCTGTTTCGGTCTGGGTGCCACAGCCGTAAGAACAGCGTTAAAAGTGACGTACTCCTCTGCCTAAAGTAGGGTGTGCACTGCACACCTTACCGCTATAATTAGTACATTAAACCACTTTTTACTTTCATAATTTTAATGACAAAAAGTTGTTTGTAGTGAGGAATAAAGTCCTCTCTCCAGTATTATTTTTATGCTATGCGATCGGCCCAAAAAATATTTATATAAAAAAATATGAAACTTTCAGAAAAAGTTGCAGTTATTACCGGCGGTGGGTCGGGAATTGGTCATGCAGCAGCAATTTTAATGGCCAAGGAAGGTGCAAAAGTTGCTATTATCGATCACATTTTGGAAACGGGGCAAGAAACCGTCCGCCAGTTGGTCAATGAAGGAGGCTGCGGGCTGGCTATTGCCGCAGATGTTGGGGATTCTCAGCAAATGGAAAAAGCGTTTCAAACAATTTTTGACGAATATCAAAGAATTGATATTTTGTTTGCAAATGCTGGTATTAACGGTGTATGGTCGCCGATAGAGGAGATAGAACCCGATGAGTGGGATCGGACAATTAACACCAACCTTAGAGGAACATTTTTGGCTGTTAAGTATGCTGTTCCTCATCTGAAAAAACAAGGAGGTTCAATTGTAATTACATCATCGATTAATGGCACCCGAAGTTTCAGGAAAGTTGGTGCAACTCCCTACGCTTGTTCAAAAGCTGCCCAAGTAGCCTTTGCAAAAATGCTGGCGCTAGAACTCGCAGCCTGCCAAATTAGAGTCAATGTGATCTGTCCGGGCGGTGTGCTGACTGCCATTGAAGAAAGCACCGTTAAGCGCCATCTCGATCGCATTCCAGTCGCGCCTGATTCTATTCAAGACATGATTCCTTTGACGGATAATACCGCAGGTTCTAGCGAGGAAGTCGCCCAATTAGTGTTATTTCTGGTATCACAGTCCTCCAGCTTTATCACAGGTACTGAAGTCTGGATTGATGGTGGCGGTTCTTTGATTTAAAATCTCAATAGTTTATTTTTATCACTCGGCGGTTGAAACCGCTGATTGTCAAACGAAGTCTGCCTGCGCGGACTAAAAAATAAGAATTTCTAATGACTAACTCTGAATTGTTTAACAGCTTTTTGCAATGTCTGCGGCACCCACTTATCGTACTGAGGATAAACAGGCAAACGCTGCACAAGCTGCCATCCCGATGCTGCTAAAATTTCTGTTAAAGTTTGGTGTTGCAGGTGAGGATAATCGGGATTAACTTCATCCCGCGGCCCAATTCCTCCTAAATCTCTAGCACCTGCTTCTAAACAAGCCAGCAATATGTCTGGGTGTGCAACTAAATTGGGCGGAATTTGTAGGGCAATTTCATCAGGTAAAATGCTGCGGGCGATCGCAATTACTTCCGGCATTTTTGTAGCATCAAAAACTTCACCGTCCCAACTTTGCTGATTTCCCGGACTGTGAGGCTGGAGGATAACTTCTTGAATGTGATTGTAACGCGAATGAATGCGGGCGATCGCCTCTAAAGTCTCCACCCAATCTGCCTCACTTTCCCCAATTCCCAGCAGCAAACCAGTTGTAAACGGAATCTTTAATTCCCCAGCCCATTCTAACTGTTGCAGCCGCAGCGCCGGCACTTTACTCGGTGCGTGCCGATGAACAGTTTGTAACAAATGTGGGGCAAGCTGTTCTAGCATCAGCCCCATTGATACATTTACCTCTTTTAACAGTGCCATCTCCTCAAAGCTGAGCGGCCCCACATTAGTATGCGGCAAAAATCCCAGAGCAAGTGCCAGTTCGCATAAATCGTAAATCCGCTGCAACCAAGCTTTTCGCCGTTGACTGTGAGGATGTACCTCGCCGCTGAGGATGAGAATTTCAATTACACCTTGAGTTTGCAGGAACTTGAGCTGTTTTTCTGCTTCTGCGAGTGTCAGCCAAGGACTTTGCAGCGGTTCTGCCCGAAAATTGCAATAGGTGCAGCGGTTAAAACACTCGTAAGTGGGAACCAGAGTATAAGCAGGGCTGTAGGTGACGGTGCGGGACATTCCTTGGGATTTTTATCGATCGGACTTACGCAACAACATATATCTGTAACATTGCGATTTTGGCGGTTGGCGATCGCCATCCTTCATCTATCTTAACACTGAGACAAGTCGGGAATCTCGTTGTCCAGGTAGATTATGAGTATTCTTCATTAGTGGGCGATCGTCCACTAATTCCGCACTCTGCTTTTTAAAACACCATACAGCAAGCATTCTGGCTTATTATCAGCGCAGCTTATGACATTCATAACAAAAACTGTGCTGAGAAGGCCTTTACAATCTGAAATAAAAGCTTTATGTTTATTTACATGGCGGAACACAAAGCCGTCACGAACATTGAAAACCAAATAAAGCAATCATAAACAAATGACAACAACCTTACAGCAGCGCGAAAGCGCCAACGTCTGGGAACGCTTTTGTGAGTGGGTAACATCAACCGACAA
>NZ_JAUBSH010000107.1:0-8592 GCF_036704705.1 Microcoleus sp. K1-B1
TTGTCGGTTGATGTTACCCACTCACAAAAGCGTTCCCAGACGTTGGCGCTTTCGCGCTGCTGTAAGGTTGTTGTCATGGTTTTATGATTGCTGTATTTGGTTGTCAATGTTCGGATGATGTTTATATTATTACGCCTATCGTTAAGGTTTGTAAAGGGGTTTGGCGACAGTTAAACTGATGAGGGTTATTAGGAAAGCTGATGAAAGGAGAGAGATGGCGCATCGCCCCGCGCGAAAATAGACGACAGCGTGCACAGGCGGCGCACCTCAACCCTAACGAACGGGAGCTATGGGAGGTGGAGAAGGTAGAGGAACAGGAGCGAGGACAGGTGGAGAGGCAGGGATGCGAGGAGGTGGAGAAATCCTGAACTGCTGGAGTTGCTGCTGGGTGAGCGATCGCAAAATTCTCAGTCCGAGAGTGTCTCTGGAGATGCTTAAAGCGTAGGATGGCTCCAAATACGGGCGGAAATTTGATTTGTTGTTCAAATAGCTTTCCATGAACGCTAGGCTGAGTCCGCTGAGGTAGCGGCGGGCTAAAGCTGGTTCGGGTCCGATGACCTGTGCTGGTGGCAGAAAAAGGCTTTGAGGGGATTCCTCGATCGTTGAGAAGTGAGTCCCATTGTTCATTAGTACGAGATATTTGTTGGGCGATGTCAGCCATGTGAACGGTTGAATTTGTTCGAGGAAAGCGGGGGCGACGGTATCGGCGCTGCCTGCGATTACCATGACTGGGATTTGGATTTTGCTGAGGTTTGTTTCTCCGAGAATGCTGCTGACGATCGGGTTAACGGCGATCGCAGCTTTGATGCGCGGGTCGCCAAAATTGTACTGGTTGCGCTCTAGGCCGCGGGCGCGGCACTGCAACAGTAGGGAGAGGTTCCAAGTATCGTTTTCGAGTCCGCAATCTTTGTCTAGCTGTGCAAAATTAATCCCTGCCCCGGCTAATGCTAAAGCTGTATAGCCACCGAAAGACTGGCCGATGACGCCGACTCGCTGCAAGTCGAGCTGCCTTTGGTAAGCCGGATCGGTTGTAGAAAGTTTGGTTAAATAATCGAGCAGGTCTTTGATGTCGAGGGGGCGGTTGATAAATTCTGCTGGTTCTGCTACTTCAGTGGCTCTGCCTGTTACTAAGTTTTGGATTTGTTGGGCGTTGCTGCCGGGGTGTTCGGGGACGGCGACGGCAAAGCCGTAGGAGGCTAGGTGTTTGGCTAAATACTCGAAGGAAAGGCGATCGGAACCTAAACCGTGCGAAATTACTACTACTGGGGCCGGTTGCTGGCTGCCCTGCGGCAGGTAAATGTCCATATCAAAGGTGCGGTCGCGATTTGGACTCGTCAGAGTTACCGATGATTTTTTCCAAGTATACGGGCCCGGTAGCTGGGGCTGCAGCATTTCGGCGGGCGGTATGGTGGGTTCTAAAGCTGCTTGTGCTTCGGACAACTGGGCGACTCCGGCGATCGTCTGATTGGAACGGTTGATCAGCGATGTCAGCTCGTTGGCGATACCCAAGCCGCGAGCGATGTCAATCCTGATGCCATAAGTGGGGAATTTCCGCAGCACGTTGAGTATGGTCAGGCCTTCTGGATCTGATGCTGCTAAAATCAGGGCGGCTCGGATGGCATAAAATCCGGGCTGCCGAGCTTTGGTTTGAATTACTCGGCCCAAGCGTTTCAGCAGCACTTCTCCTTGAGGTGTGTAGAGAAATTGGGCGATCGTCACGTGGCTGATTTCAGCTCTCGCTTGCAGGGCGCTGCGAATCTCAGCTAGCTGAGATTCTTTGACGTACTGAGCGAAGCCGTCCAAGTTTGAGTCTATTTTGCCTTCTTTGGCGAAAAGTGCCAGGGATTCAATGGGAACTGATTCTTCTAGCGGCCCGTAAGTTACGTAAATTCGCTCGGCACCCATTGCCGGTGCGGCGGTGCAAACAGCAGTGAATGCACACAATCCTAGGTATTTTTGGGCGATCGACCGCCGAGTGCGAAGGGCAGCAGTGGAGAGGCTCGAAAACAGACAGTTCATAACTTTCACACCTAGGACTTCTAATAATTAGTCGGTGAAACGATGTAAATTGTTTCGTCAAAATTTAATATCCCAAAATCGATCTGTTGCTTCGGATACTTCAGAAATTAGGTTATCTTGGGAAGCATAGCCAAAAAAGCAATTTTCTGATTTGACAAGACTAGCTGAAATTTAAAATTCAACGCCGAGGGGTCAAACCTACTGGAATACCCATTGATTATTTTTTCAGCTATGCAAGATATTTTCGATCAAGTTTGTAACTACAGCCTGAGTGGGAGAATTTATGATGTTCAATGCAACTGCTATCCTGATTGACGCTTTTGTGCAAGAGTTGCAGGCCGGCTACCGTCGCACCTACGGCAAGTACAAGCCTGACTACCCTGAAATTATCGCCTGGGCAGGGACTATGGCTCTGGAAAATATCGCTAATTGCGATGCTCTGTACCACAATGTGGAACACACAATGCTCGTGGCTTTGGTGGGACAAGAGATTCTCCGGGGCAAGCATATTCGCGAAGGGGGAGTGTCGCCGGAAGATTGGCTGCACTACCTGATTTCGCTGCTGTGCCACGATATCGGCTACGTCAAAGGTGTTTGCCGCCAAGACCAAGAAGCTGTGGGACTATATGCTACTGGTATTGACGGGGGCATGGTTTCTGTGCCGATCGGGGCAACTTCAGCCAGTTTAACTCCTTATCATGTCGATCGAGGAAAACTCGTAATTGACGAACGCTTCGGCGGCCACACATTAATTGATGCCGAACAAATCAAGCGCAATATTGAATTGACGCGCTTCCCAGTTCCTGCTAGCGAAACTCATCAAGACAGAAACAATTATTCTGGACTCGCTAGAGCCGCCGATTTGATCGGTCAGTTGAGCGATCCAAATTACCTGCGAAAAATAAGTGCCTTGTTCTACGAATTTGAGGAAGTCGGCACTAATAAAATCTTGGGCTACAAATCTCCGGGAGATTTGCGGCAAAATTACGCCAAGTTTTATTGGAATGGAGTTTTTCCCTACATTCCAGCAGCTTTGAACTACTTGGAATTGACCCAGGGAGGCAAACAGATTATTGCCAACCTCTACGCCAATGTATTTCAGGTAGAACACGCTGAACCGCTCGCTTTCACCAAGCCAAACGCTCAAGAATTCACCAAATATCGCGCCAATAGCAACTTGAACGGCGAAAAAGATGGTGAGAATCTTCAACCTTCCATGTCCGGGGAAAACAAGAAATTTACCGAGTTTCCAGACTTAAATTTGTGATGAGTTACGCGCTGAATTCTACAGCTATAAAGGCGAATCAGTGGATTTTAAAATTGAGAATTCGGCGTGACTGGTTGGGCGAAATGTTCGGCCTTGAATCAGTCGAAGGATTTGAAAATTACTCCATAAATGAATTGGGGAGGTTGAACAAGAGTCGAAAATTTTGACCGACGGGTAACTCCTGTCGGAAAGTAAGTATCCGTTTTTGGGCAGGGTGACAATTAGGATAAGTTTTGATTTTCTAGTTGCTATATCTTGGTTTTTAGCTCAAATTGACATTGCTCATCTCACATCTAAAATCGGTCTGGCAGCAGAGAGGTTGCTCGATCCTTTTTTTTGAGCTAAAATGGAAAGTTATAATCAAAAATTTAACATCGAAAATCGAAAACCTTAAATCGATATGGCAGCAGAGATTCAGCAGCAAATTCAACAGTTGAGGCAGCAGCTACAGGAAGCTAGCTATGCTTATTATGTTCTCGATGCGCCGGTTATGCCAGATGATGTGTACGATCGACTTTATCGCCAGTTGCAAGAATTAGAATCAGATTATCCTGAATTAATTACTGCGGAAAGTCCGACTCAGCGCGTGGGAGAACAGCCTGCTACTCAATTTTTTAGCGTCAAGCACAATATTCCTCTCTACAGTTTGGAAAATGCTTTTAATTTTGAAGAATTTGCTAAATGGCAGGAACGCTGGCAAAGGGTAGCAGGGGAGAATCAGCAATTAAATGCTGAATATGTTTGCGAATTGAAAATTGACGGTTCTGCTTTAGCGTTAACCTATGAAAATGGAATTTTAGTTCGCGGTGCGACGCGGGGAGACGGCATTGCCGGAGAGGAAATTACTCAAAATGTCAAGACTATTCGCTCGATTCCTTTAAAGCTCAATTTAGATAATCCGCCGCCTGTTGTGGAAGTGCGGGGAGAGGCTTTTTTGTCTTTAGCTGTGTTTGAGGAAATTAATCGGGAACGGGCAAAAGCAGGGGAACAATTGTTTGCTAATCCTCGCAATGCTGCGGCGGGTACGCTGCGACAGTTGGATTCTAAAATTGTGGATAAGCGAAGGTTGGATTTCTTTGCTTATACTCTGCATTTAGATCGGGGTGACGAGGGTAACACGCAGTGGGATTCGTTGGAATTGTTGCGACGAATGGGGTTTAAGGTGAATCCCAATCGCAAAATTTGCTATTCTTTGGATGAGGTTCGGGAGTATTACGAATATTGGGATACTGAACGGCGGAATTTGCCTTACATGACTGATGGGGTTGTTGTTAAGATAAATTCGGTTTTGCTGCAAAAACAACTTGGTTTTACTCAGAGGTTTCCGCGTTGGGCGATCGCCCTGAAGTATCCCGCTGCCGAAGTGCCTACAATAGTAGAAGCTGTCACTGTCCAAGTAGGGAGAACCGGGGCTCTGACTCCTGTAGCAGAACTCAAACCGGTGCAGTTGGCGGGGACGACGGTTTCGCGGGCTTCTCTCCATAATAGCGATCGACTTTCCGACCTAAATCTCCATATTGGCGATACTGTAATTGTCAGAAAAGCTGGGGAAATTATACCAGAAGTTGTGCGAGTTTTGCCGGAACTTCGCCCCCAAAATGCTCAACTTTTCCAAATGCCTAGTTGCTGTCCCGAATGCGAACAGCCTGTGGTTCGGGAAAAGGGGGAGGCAGTTACTCGCTGCATCAATACATCTTGTCCAGCGATTTTGAGGGGTTCGCTGATTCATTTTTGCAGCCGGGATGCTCTGGATATTAACGGTGTTGGAGAAAAGTTGGTGCAGCAGATGGTTGATAGCAATCTGGTGCATTCTGCGGCGGATTTGTACGATTTGACAGCGGAAAGATTGATGAGTTTGGAACGCATGGGTAAGAAGTTAGCAGAAAAGTTGGTAAGTGCGATCGCCCAATCGAAAAATCAACCTTATTCGCGGGTACTTTACGGCTTGGGCATCCGCCACGTCGGCAGCGTGAATGCTCAATTGCTGACAGAAAGGTTTGCAAATGTAGAAGAGTTAGCAGGGGTATCGGCGGCATCCATTGAGGGTGTTTACGGCATCGGGCCGGAGATTGCTCAAGCTGTTTATCAGTGGTTTCGAGTTCCGGCAAATCAAAGTTTAATTGCACGGTTGAAAACTGCGGGCTTGCAATTGCAGTCAGAAGTGAAAAATCCCGATTTAGCCAGCACAAATTTACAACTTGCAGGCAAAAGCTTTGTGCTTACCGGAACTTTGCCCACTCTGAAACGAGATGAAGCTAAAGATTTGATTCAAAAAGCAGGAGGTAAAGTCACAACTTCTGTGAGTGCTAAAACTGATTATGTGGTTGTGGGAGAAGATGCGGGATCTAAGTTGGAAAAGGCTCAATCTTTGGGGATCAAACTACTTTCGGAACCTGAGTTATTGGAACTGCTATCAACACCATAAATAATTGGTGAAAGTCAATATATCTCTCTTTGCTCTTTCTCTGCGCCCTCTGCGCCCTCTGCGGTTCAAAAAAAAGCTGATTCACTTGGGCCGTTTTCAAAGGGCGTCGGCAACAATTTTAGTCTCCTAGATGCAAAATATCCGATCGCGAATTGGGCAATACCTCAAAAGGCATAGAAATCGCGATCGCACTTGGTGAATATACATACTTCCCCGGCGGTACTGCCCGAATCTGTTGTCGGTACAGGCTAGTTTTGCTAAAATTTGATAAAGTTTGCAATAGCGATGGCAACTGCCAGCTTAGCCAAATCCCAGCAATCATAGGAGATACATTATGTCGGAAATTCCAGCAGAACAAACACAAACAAACTTGCCAACTCCAGAAACAACTACCGAAAGCTCAATTTCTGGGGTGGAAAACTTGAAAAACAGTGTGGGAAATGTCCTAAATAGTTGGAAGTTGAAAGCAGGATTAGCCGTTGCTGTACTTTTGGGAGTTTTGCTATTTGCTTTCTACTGGCAGCATATGATTGCAGTCGTAGGTATGAAGAGTTGGTCGGCGCGATCGGGAGCTAACCCGATCGAATGTATGGTAAGAGATACTAATAACGACGAGTATGTCAGTTGCAGCGCCCTCCTCGATCAGCAGATTGTTCCTCTTGAGTGCAGTTCGAGTTTGTTCAATATCGGCTGTCGAGTCAATTACGGAACTGCCGCACCAAATCCGAGACAAATCAACCCTAGATAGACTATCTGCGGGTTAGAGATGATTGTTGAAGGAACAGATTTGCTACTGAAAATATGGGACTTACAAAAAAACTCCCACAGTGAAAATACTCCAGCAATAAAGATCAGAAAACTCTTGTTTTTCTTGTTGTAAATTAGCAGGTAAGCTGACTTACCTGCTATTGCCATTAGGTAATCTGTGATAGATGATGTCCGGCAGTATATTGGCGATCCAAAGGTTTTTGATGATATTACTTTGGTGGTGATGAAGCAGAAATAGAGTTCAAAATCCCCTGGGTCGGCGGTTGAAATTGCGGCAGCCACGGGCGAACCGCCCCAACCACCCCAAGCGGGCATTGCCGCTACTGTAGAAACTTTCGTCCCTAAGAAGCGGAGACAGAAAGATAAAAATGGCAGCTTACCAAGGGCTTCCGATCATTGTGAAACTACTCCAATAATAAGGATGAGAAAAATTTTGGTTTGCTTGTTGTAAATTAGCAGGTAAATTTAACTGGCCGCCTGTTGTTACTAACTGTCCGTTTTCCAGCCTCACTTTACCGGACATTATTGCTTGTTGAGCCAGTTGCAAAGCTTCTGCTTTAGTTGTGGTTCCTCGCAACTGATGGTAAAATTCGCTCATCAGCGCCAAGGTGCCTCCATCGTCAACATACCACAAACTCCCTAAAGCAGATTTCGCGCCGGATTTTACTGCTAAACCTCCAAAACCTAACTCTGCTTCCCGATCGCCCACAGCAGTTCTACAAGCACTTAATACTAACAAGTCTACCTGCGGATTGCGCCAATTTAAACTCTCCATGCGATCGAGCTGCAATTTGGAATTCCACAGTTGAATGTAGGAATTGCTTGCTTTTCCCGGTTTGAATTCAGCGTGAGTTGCTAGGTGAACGATCCGAAATCCTCCCTTGGTGTGTTCCGACGTGAGATTATCTAAAGTGAAAGCAGAATTGAGGAAAGATGGACTTTGCCACTGAGCCGAAATCGCCTGCAGTTCGATCGGCACATTGGGCAAGGGCTGTTGGTCAACAAATTCTGACCTTCCCATTGCTAGCACTGTGGCGTCTCTAACAGCTTTATAATCGGTATTAGTCGAGCTAAAACTCGGAATTAGGCTAAAACTGTATTTTTCCATCAAGAAGCCTTTACCGTCGTGCAAAGCCGCAAAGGGCAGGCTTCGCAATCCGGGATCGACTGACAGTAATAAAGTGTGAATTCCTAAGTTTTGTAAGTCTTTTTCTAGAGGTGCGATCGCCCATTTATATAGTTGCTGGGCGGCGGCTAGATAACTGGTACTATCGCGTTTTGCGGGATTGGTGATTTCAGCGCGCAACTCCTGGACGGTGGGGAAAAGAGCTGCTCTGTTGGCTTCGGGGACGCTGTAATGAATCGGCCACCCGGCAGGAGGAACTAAAATTATTTCTAGTCGATCTTCTCGTGAGACCATGTAGATAATACCAGACCGCTTGCCGGTTTGCTGTTCGATATTTTGTAAAGTTTGTTGGGATGTCGAAATCAAGGTTTTTTCCTCTAGGATGTTGGCTTCTACCCCCAGGTATTCTGCAAATTCTTGATTTCTCATTTCTTCGATTCCCCAAACTGTTTTCTGTATGTCGTTACCTTCAAAAAGTCGATCGGGAGGCGGAACATATCCCAGAACTAAATTAGAAGTAGGGTTAACTGTTAGTGCTTGTTGGGATGCTGGTGAAGATGCTACGATGCCCGCGGGTAATTGACTGGTGATACTTGGATCGATGGTTAAAACTCGATGATCGGCAGTAGCAACACCGAGATTGTCTAGCGATCGAATTTCGGGGCGTTTAAACTCTTGTACATCGGAGGTTGACGGTGCGGGTGCGGGTGTAGCTGCGGGTGCGGGCGATGTTGGTGTGAGGACAGCTACGGGCACTTGTATTTCCGTAGGATCGATGGGAGTGGGAGTGACACTCGGAGTCGGAGTTGGAGTGACACTTGGAGTGGGAGTTGGAGTGACAACTGGAGTGGGAGTGACACTTGGAGTGGGAGTGGGAGTGACAACTGGAGTCGGAGTTGGAGTTACTACCGGAGTGGGAGTGACAACTGGAGTCGGAGTTGGAGTTACTACCGGAGTGGGAGTGACAACTGGAGTCGGAGTTGGAGT
>NZ_JAUBSH010000107.1:8692-22461 GCF_036704705.1 Microcoleus sp. K1-B1
TACTACCGGAGTTGGAGTTACTACCGGAGTTGGAGTTGGAGTTACTACTGGAGTTGGAGTGACAATTGCAGTCGGAGTTGGAGTTACTACCGGAGTTGGAGTTTCACTCGGAGTCGGAGTTGGAGTTACTACCGGAGTTGGAGTTTCACTCGGAGTGGGAATCGGAGTTTCTACCGGAGTGGGAGTTTCACTCGGAGTGGGAGTCGGAGTTTCTACCGGAGTGGGAGTTGGTGTTGGCGGCGGGTCGATCGCGTCGTCAGTCGAAAACACAATATTACCAACACTACTAGAACGCGGAAACGACTGCGATGTAATGGTAGATTGTCCGGTTGTAATTGCACCCGCCGTACCGTTGCTAGCAGCATCCCCTACCACAAACGGTTGAATCGGCGTTCCTCCATCTCCCCCACCGTGTGTAATTGCGATATTTCCGCTACCTGCGCCGCCAGCAGTAGAAATGCTAGCCACTCCCGTCGGCGACAGTGGGGTTGAAAAAGTACCCGTAGCGCGGAAAAAATTGCCTGCTATTGCTGTGACATCGCCGCCGGTGCCGCCTGTACCGCCTTGGGCATTGATAAACTCTACTTGAATATCGCCGATGGGATCTAAGAACACATTGCCGGCATTTCCGACTATACCGCTAGAGTTAATTTGTCCGGCCGTAATTGAAGTTATCGCCTTAACAGTTATGTTGCCGCCACTGTTTGCCGATGTATTCAAATTGCCTGCGGTGAAATTGTTACCGGTTGTAAATAGAATTTCTCCGCCATTAGCAGTAATATTTTTAACGGTTATATCGCCCTTGGCAGTAAGATCGACTTTGGCGGCTGTGACATCTCCCAATAAGTTGACTGTTTCTGTGTTTAGTGCTGTCAATTGTTGCGCGTTAATTGTCGAGTTTCCTGTCACATTGCCAGCATTTTCGATCGCCAAATTTCCTAACTTGCTCGTGGCCCCCACCGAACCGTTGAAAGTGATGCTGCCGTTACCGGAGGCTAGAGTTAAGTTGCGGGCATTAATGCTGTCACTGTCGATCGCACCCAAAGCAATATTTCCCCCTGCCGTACTAAATACCGCATCCTTTGTCAAAACCACAGCATTGCTAATATTAATGTCGCCGTTATTATTCGTAAGATTACCGCCTAATTTAGTATTTAAAGCCCTAAAATTAAAACCAGAATTACTGTTAACGTTTCCAATAAATTCTGCATTTGAGGCACTAACATTCAAAACAGATAATGGCGTTGTTTCTCCGATATTTCCTTGCACCAACACATTCCCTGTAGCGGCATCTAAGTTCAACAAATGATTACCGTCTATCACACCAGTTATCTTAATATCTCCGCCGCTGGTACTGAGATTAATATCGTTGCCGAGTGTGACAGTGCCGTTGAGAGCGATCGGATTTTTATTGGTATTGATGCCATCATTCAAATTAATTGTGGCAGCCTTGAGAGCAATGCTGCTGTTGTCATTGCCGGTAAGAGTGCCATCAAGTGCGATCGTACCAGTTCCCGTTTGAATATTTACAGGATCTAAAAATGTAAGATTAGAGGAAATACTAACATTTGCACTGCTATCCGATCGCCCGATCGCGATCGAGCTAAATCCATTTTGAATCAAATTAATTTCCGATGCAGTCAAATCTAAAGCGCTAGTATTGTTATCAATTCCGCCAACAACAATATTTTGTCCGGCTGTTGCGGGTTGCAGCGTTAGCGCGCCCGTACCCGAAATATTCCCAGAAAAATCAATTTCACCTGCTGTTAAAGTCAGGGGGTTACTACCTGCCGATACAGTAGAACCGAAAGCAATAGTTGCATCTCCCACTGTAAAATTGACAGGAGCTTTTAATGTCACCGGGTCGCTAAAACTAATGTTATCATTAGTTGTCGCGATATTTCCGCCAACCGCAACATTTCCACCGCCATTTTGAATAAATTCACCGTCCAAGTTCAGGTTTTTCTCAATATTGAGATTCACCTTATTGGTAATTGTGAGCGTGCCGTCATTGGTAGTTGTTACAGTTCCTTTGAGATTAACATTATCACCAGCAATACCGAGATTGCCAGCTACGTCAACTGTCTTATTGAAAGTAATGTCGCTGCCTGAAAGAATCGAGTCTTCGGCAAAAGTGACAGCATCTGCATAAGTTTGACTGCCGGTTGTAGTGACATTGCCGCCTAAAGATATCTTGCTGTTGGCTGTTAAACTTGTGAGAGGAGTTGTTTCGCCGATCGCACTTGTGAAGGTAATATTACCAGTACCCCCATTCACCGTTAAATCGCTGCTGCCGTTAACAGTATCCTTGAAAGTAATTTCGCTGCCTGCGAGAATCGGATTATTGGCAATTGTAACTGCATCTCCATAGGTTTGAGCGCCAATTGTAGTGACATTGCCATTGAGTTGAGTTGTGCCGCCAGCATCTGTAGTCAAACTCGCGGCATTGACTGTTTGATTAAATGCGGTTGTGCCTGTAGAGTTAGCTGTTAAATTGCCGATCGCACTTGTTGGATTCCCAACTGCACCATTGAATGTAACATTACCGCTAACCGCATTTGCTGTCAAATCGCTGCTGCCGTTAACAGTATCGTTGAAAGTAATTTCGCTGCCTGCGAGAATGGGATTGTTGGCAACAGTCACAGCATCTGCATAAGTTTGACTGCCGGTTGTAGTGACATTCCCGCCTAAAGATATCTTGCTGTTGGCAGTTAAACTTGTGAGAGGAGTTGTTTCCCCGATCGCACCATTGAATGTAACATCACCGCTAACCGCCTTCACAGTCAAATCGCTGGTGCCGTCTACAGTATTATTGAAAGTAATTTCGCTGCCTGCGAGAATGGGATTGTTGGCAATTGTCACTGCATCTCCATAGGTTTGAGCGCCAATTGTAGTGACATTGCCCTTAAGTTCGGTTGTACCGCCAGCATTGGTGGTGAAACTGGTAGCTTTGACAGCATTAAGTGTAGTTGAACCAGCACTGTTGACAGTGACATTTCCTAATGATCCAGTACCGGGCAATCCATTAGCATCAATGCTATTTATCTCGACTTCATTGGGAGTGGCGATCGCGATATCTCCGGCGGCACCGATAGTAGAGCTAGAATTAATTACTCCTGAAACTGCAACAACGTCGCCTGTTTGGCCTGTGAGGGTGATTTTTCCGCCATTGCCAGCAGTGGAACTAGAGTTAAGATTACTAGCAGTAATATTGTTGGCACTGAGTGTGATCGGGCCACCATTTGCGGTGCTGGATGTGGTATCAATTGCCCCTGCAGTCGTATCAATATTGCCATTAGTGCTGGTAAGGGCGATCGCCCGTCCGGGATTTCTCATACTACCAACGGTAATATCGCCTGTTGTTTCAATCGAAAAATCGATCGGACTCTTAACATCGAAAGAATTGATTGTTTTCAGGGAACGTAAAGGTACTGGATTTCCAATGGGCCCGTTGACATTAATAACGCCTGTTCCCGTAGTCAAAACTAGGTTGCCATCGCCGTCAACCGTTCCCCCAAAATTAATGTCAGCTGCATTCGTTAACCCAGTATCGAGAGTGACATTAGAACCTGTACCGAGAGAGACTTGCTCACCAAAGGTAATATTCTGTTCGTTGGTAAGAATATTTGCGTTTAAGTTAGTCGTTGGAGCATTAAAAGTAATTGAAGCGTTGTTTACACCTGTAATGTTTCCATCGACTGCAATTGTCCCAGCTTGCATTGTGACGGGGATATTAAAAGTAACACCAGCGGGGTCAATTGCGATATTCCCCGTCCCATCCGTGCGCCCGATAATCATTTGGGAAAACCCATTTAAAACCGGAGGCGCGAGTTCAGCACTGCTGAGATTCAAACGAGCGTCCGCAGTATTACCGCCCACAGTAATATCTAAAGTGGGAGTAAGCGGCTGTAACTGGATAGTCCCAGTACCTTTAACTTGACTTGTTCCTGGCAATTGAATTTCATCGCCAGTCAAAGTGACCTTGCCGCCTAAAGTCGCATCAATCATACCTCGGATGAGGTTAATTGGAATGGAATTGTTGTTAGCCTTTCCCGTAAGGCTAATATCACCCGTTCCCGTAGCTTGCACCGTCGAGTTCACAATAAAATCACCGTCGTTCGTGGGGAAGTTAATCCCGTAGCTGTTAAATGCAGTCCCTACACCCGTACCGGTTAAAACAATATCTCCATCCTCGGATTTTACCGTGCTAAACAAGATGATATCGATCCCGGAATTTCTGCCCGTGCCTGCACTGCCCGTCCCCGTCAACGTCACCTTTCCGATTCCTGTGGTTTGGATTGTAGCACCAAGAACTATATATAGGCCTTCGTTGAAAGCCCCAGTCCCACCACCTGTACCAGTCAGAGTGACATTTCCAGAGAGCGCTTTCACTATGCCGCCCTCAACTGATATCCCTCGATTGCCATCAGTCCCATTGCCGCCAACACCGCTCAGAGTCACATTCCCGGTGCCTGTTGACTCCACCACCCCTTGCACCAAAATACCCCTGTTGTTGTCCGCGCTCCCCTGACCTGTTCCAGTTAGGGCGATATCTCCATTCTGCGATTTTACCCTGCTGACACCATCAATAGTTATCCCTTCATTGCCACTCGTCCCATTTCCTCCCGTCCCGGTGATGGCGACAGTCCCGTTCGCCGTTGCCTCCACTGTTGTCTTCTGTATATTAACGCCGGTGTTGTTGGTTAAAGTCCCAGCACCTGTACCAGTCAGGCTGACATTTCCCCCAGCCCGCACTGTGCTGCTGTCAATAGATATCCCTTGATTACCATCTGTCCCGTTGCCGCCAGTACCGTTGAAAGTAATACTTCCTGTTCCGATCGATTCCACTGTGCTGGTGGTATTAATGTTAATCCCGTTGTTGCTTCCAGTTCCGTTACCAGTCCCAATCCCAGTCAGGCTAATATTTCCATCCGCTGAAGTCACCTTAGATGTGCCTGTAACAACAATACCTTCATTTCCGGCTAATGCCCCGTTCCCGCCAGTACCGTTGAGAGTAATATTGCCGCTGCCAGTAGTTTGTAATGTGGTACCACCCAAAATATAAATACCGAGATTGTTTCCCCCTATTGAATAATTTCCTCCAATACCATTCAGCTCAATGTTTCCACCCCCGGTATTAATTGTGCTGTTCTGGACATTGATTCCCGGCCCGAACACAAGAGTCCCCTGACCTTTACCCAGGAAATTACCACCATTAGTAGCGATCGTGGAACCTACGATACTGACAGCACCACCGTTTACATTATCACTATCAGCATTCAGAGTAAGAGTGCCTCCCTGAGTGGTGATAGTGGTCTTATTAAGATTAATATTATTATTAGCATTCAGAGTCAAGGAATTTTTATTATTCCAAGCGATCGGTGCGTCAACGTTAATATTGCCTTGCTCGTCATTACCTGACGCAGTAGAAATAGTAACATTTCCCCCATTTAGCTGTGCTTGCAGCTTCCCATTAGTAATCACAGAAGGAGGGCCGGAGTCAACAAATACTGGTCCCGTAGGAACCTCATTCGGACCTTCGGTAATAGTAATATTAGTAGGATCTAACAATAAAGTTCCAGCAATCCCAAAGGTCGATCGCAAATCAACTAATCCTTGAAAATCCAGCGATTGCTTTCCCGACACTTCCACAAAGCCGCCATTCCCAAAAACCAAGCCACCTCTGGCCGTAATATTGCCATTAAAGCGAGTAGTTTCATCAGCCCAAACTATAACTCGCCCGCCATTCCCATTACTAACAGCATCAGCATTAATCGTCGAATCGCTACTGACAAAAGTCCGCAAAGCATTGGGCACAGTCCCCAAACCCTGATAATCTCCGCCAATCAGTACAGTACCGCCGCCGTTAATCCCAGAAGCATCGATATTGCCTGCAATAACTCCTACTTTGTCGCCTAAAATATTTACAGTACCGCCAGTGTTGCCAGAGACATTGAGACTGCCGGATGCGATCGCAGTTCCCGCAGTTACCGGCACAGCAGCATTCCCCGTCAACACAACTTCGCCATTCGGATTTACCGTCAAACCCGTCGCCTGTGCCACACCTTGTCCAGTCAGCAACTCCGGCAAAGATAACACTGGCTGCGTCCAATTGTTTGGCAGCGAACTTTGATTTGCTGTCGGCTGAATATCCAAGCTCAATAAATTTCCAGCTTGACTAATTCGTACCAAATTGTTACCCGGTACGGCGCTGATGAGAATATTGCCGCTAGGCGCAGTTACCTGACCCGTATTGACAACCGTACCGCCGATCAAACTTAAACTTTGACCTGGTGTCACCGCCAAATTGCCTGCATTAACAATGCTTCCCCCTGGCAAATTTGTAAACGCAAAACTGTTCGGTGTTCCGATGAAAGTTGCCCAATTGTTATTGCCGATCGCACTAAACCACTGATTGTTCCCAAAACCAATACCTGTCGCCGTAGTAGCATTAAAAGATCCAGGCACGTTGAGACTGGCATTCGGCCCGAAAATTATGCCAGCAGGATTCATCAAAAATAAATTGGAATTGCCGCCCGTAACTTGAATTAAGCCATTTATTAAAGAAGGATTACCCCCAGTAATCCTTCCCAAAATATTTTGAATATTGGGATTCGTCAGAAAGTTAGCCGTTTGAGCCTCGCTGAGGCCGAACTGAGTAAAACTGTGAAAAAGATTAGTCCCATCTCCGCTGAAAGACCCCCCGGAAATGTCGTAGCGGTTGCCGTTGGGAGTAACAAGTGTGTTAGTGCCGTCCGCTGCGGGGGTGATGGGTTGCGCGTTGGCCGAACCCGCCGCTGCACTCAGCCAGCCAACAATGAATAACCATCCGAGGAAATGTAGTTTGTTGGGTGTCATTGTGTTTAAAGATGGTGCTTAAAGTGCGATGGTATTTATCTATCCTAGATTTACTCCTAAAAATTCCTCATGTCAATAGGATCAGCCTATTTTTGCTTGCCGAATAATTACGATAGGACAAGGAAATGTATGTTTTCAATTACTATGATTTACTTAGAAACATTTTTTTTACTATAAATCAGGCGCGGGAAATAAAACTTGGTTTCTTTTTTTAACCTAAAACATCCAGGATACAAGCCCCCGGATTCATCCGTCCAGAAATAAAAAACCTGTATCCGATGAAACTTGCCGAACGTATTTATCCGTGGGATCGAGGCTTCAATTCTAAAATCTAAAATCTAAAATCTAAAATCGATTGACTTTCACTGCTTCCCTGACCCAATTACCTTAAAAAACCGGGTTAATGCGTCCGCGACTGTGGGGAAAAATAGGGCGCGGAATGCGAGGCTTAGGGGTTTAAAAAACTCTCAATTTGAGTCAAAACTACGTAAGTATCGATCGCCTGTTATACAGCTTGCTTAGAGTGACAAAAAACTCGCTAAAATCCCTACTCGCGGTCGCCGCTGCGTCTTTCTGCATCCGGCGAGCAGCTTGCAGCGCGCTTTGAGGAGCAACGAACCGAACAGCCGACTTTCTCTCAAAAACTTTATATTTTTTGGATTAACTTTACCAAAACTTTATAAAGCTCAAGTAAAAATTTTATGTATTTTTGATGAAAGCCAATATTTGCAAGTCTTGCATTCAACTTTAGACAGTTACTAAAACGAAGTAAATATAATAGGTTGGAAGTCTAGGCAGGATGAAAATCTTGCTGTTACAGATTAAACTGTGTCAATCTGGTGTCAGTGAAAACTCTTAGAAGAAGCACTCATTTACTCCAAATCACCCTTAAGTGAGATCTGTATGTAGATTCACTGGTGTGGAGCCTCTTCTTTAGGTTTGACGATCGCCCTAAATATCGCAGGCTCGCGATCGTCTATTCGCGTCACAGCAACATGGCATTTAGGGCATTTTCCGCCTTACTACCTAAAAATACTGGAGGAATCAGGGTTATGACTACCTTAACGCTAGTCAAAAAAACATCTTTTACAGTCGTCAGCTTGGCAACCACAATGTTGCTCAGCATCTGCACGCCCGTCCGAGCTTTCACGTTTGGCACTGGGGGCATCCAGTTCGATCAAGATACAAAGATCAACTTTAGATTCAATAACTCTCGCAGCCGTTATCAGTCAAGCTTGTGGGTTGCCCAAGCTGAGCCACAAAACAATGGCTACACCAACATCGCCAGACTGTTTTACGAGACTAAACCCTCAGATAACGGCTCTGCCAACAACTGGGAAGGAACCTTCGGCAACGCCGTCACCTCCGAAAACGGCTCCATCACCCAAACCGTCACATTTTTGAAGGATCAAATTTATGCCCTGCTGCTGTGGAGCGACACTGGCAGCGGCAGCGATGTGGAGGAATACGTCTCGTCGAGTACCTTCATGAACAGCACCCTATGGTGGACCCCCGGCACCCAGTTCCGAAGAGATGAATGTGGGGTGGAGGGATGTCAGCTTGCTGTGTTTGGTGACTTTATGCTCGACTACAACTCCAGCGACTCATTTACAAACATCAACGGCGGTAAAGGCCCAGAGCAATTTTCATCCCTCACAATGGCCGAACTGGCTAATGGCACACAAATCTCCTTCGACGATTTCGACAATGCCCAACCAGGAACCGATCTTGACTTCGAAGACTTCACCGTGTCGGCTCAGTTAGTGCCCGAACCAGTCCCCGAACCAGTCACAGTATTCGGGACTATCCTGGGGATCGGGGCTTTGGCTGCGGCTCGCAGGAAAAAAAAGCGAGGGCAGTAACCATAAAAATCACTCTTAACCAGCCCCATACAAATCTAAATAGTGCGTCTGTTCAGTGGTAATCTGAGGAATAGCATTTCTAAATGTTAAGACTTTTTCCATAACGGGAAAAATAGCATCCTAACAAAGGCACTATTCATGGTATCCACCGCAACAAAAACGAACGTAGGCTACATCACCCAAATCATTGGACCGGTTGTAGACGTAAAATTCCCAGGCGGCAAACTGCCCCAAATCTATAACGCTCTCACGATTTCCGGCAAAAACGAAGCAGGTCAAGACATTGCTGTTACCTGCGAAGTTCAACAACTGCTCGGAGACAGCCAAGTGCGTGCAGTTTCCATGAGTACCACCGACGGCTTGGTGCGTGGCATGGAAGTAGTAGATACCGGGGCATCGATCCAAGTTCCTGTCGGAATCCCAACTCTCGGCCGGATTTTTAACGTAATCGGCGAACCCGTAGACAACCTCGGCCCGGTCAATACTTCCGAAAGTATGCCCATCCACCGCAACCCGCCGGCTTTCACCGAACTGGAAACCAAGCCTTCGGTGTTTGAAACTGGGATCAAGGTGATTGACCTGCTCGCCCCCTACCGTCGCGGCGGCAAAATCGGTTTGTTTGGCGGCGCAGGCGTCGGCAAAACCGTGATTATGATGGAACTCGTGAACAACATCGCGAAGGCTCACGGCGGCGTGTCCGTGTTCGGTGGTGTGGGCGAGCGCACCCGCGAAGGTAATGACCTCTACAAAGAAATGATCGAGTCGGGGGTTATTAACGAAGAAGACCGCAGCAAATCAAAAATTGCTCTGGTTTACGGTCAAATGAACGAGCCGCCTGGTGCTCGGATGCGCGTGGGCCTGTCGGCTCTGGCGATGGCCGAATACTTCCGCGATGTCAGCAAGCAAGACGTGCTGTTGTTCATTGACAATATCTTCCGGTTCGTGCAAGCGGGCTCTGAGGTATCGGCTCTGTTGGGTCGGATGCCTTCGGCTGTGGGATATCAGCCGACTCTCGGTACAGACATGGGTGACTTGCAAGAACGGATTACTTCGACTACCGAAGGTTCGATTACTTCAGTTCAAGCTGTGTACGTACCTGCGGATGACTTGACTGACCCCGCACCGGCTACGACTTTTGCTCACTTGGACGCTACAACTGTGTTGTCTCGCGGTTTGGCTGCGAAGGGGATTTATCCTGCGGTTGACCCGCTGGATTCTACGTCTACGATGTTGCAAGTTAGCGTTGTCGGCGAAGAGCACTATGGTGTTGCTCGTCAGGTGCAGTCTACTCTGCAACGCTACAAGGAATTGCAAGACATTATTGCAATTCTGGGCTTGGACGAGCTGTCGGAAGATGACCGCTTGACAGTTTCTCGCGCTCGCAAAATTGAACGCTTCTTGTCTCAACCGTTCTTTGTGGCTGAAGTGTTCACCGGTTCCCCCGGCAAGTACGTCAAGCTGGCAGACACCATTAAGGGCTTCCAGATGATTTTGGCTGGCGAACTTGATGAGTTACCAGAACAAGCATTCTATTTGGTGGGCGATATCAACGAGGCGATCGCCAAAGCTGAAAAAATGAAAGCTGACGCCAAGTAATTTTAGTCATGAGTCAGTAGTCAGTAGTCAGGAGTCATGAGTCAGTAGTTATTAGTTATTTGTTATTAGTTATTGGTTATTGGTAACAACTGACAACTGACAACGGACAACTGACAACTGATAACTGACAACTGACAACTGACAACTGACAACTGACAACTGACAACCGACAACTGACAATTTATGACATTAACTGTGCGCGTAGTGGCCCCAGACAAAACTGTTTGGGATTCTAATGCTGAAGAAGTAATTCTGCCGAGCACCACAGGCCAACTGGGTATCTTGAGCGGTCACGCTCCCATGTTGACAGCTTTGGATACCGGAGTGATGCGCGTCCGTCCCGGCAAGGAATGGGTGTCTATTGCTCTGATGGGTGGCTTTGCAGAAATCCAAGAAAACAAAGTTACTATTCTTGTCAACGGCGCTGAAAAAGGCGAAACCATTGATAAAGAAGCTGCTCGTACTGCTTACACCGAAGCAGAAGCTCGTTTGCAAAAGGCTACTACCGGCACTTTGCAAGAGCAAATTCAAGCTAAGCAAGCAATCAAACGCGCGAGAGCTCGTTTCCAAGCTGCCGGCGGCACGCTCTAGCTCTAAGGTTAAGGACATAGTGCTTTTGTAGTAGGGACACAACATTGTTGTGTCCCTGCGGTTTTTCTCGCGTTGTGTCCCTAATGTTTTGCTAAACTCCGGCCTCGGACAATAGAGATTGCATTGTTTCCCAAGATAACCCCTGCTGAAGATAGCGGGGGTTATTTGGATTGTAGGGGCTATCCAGGCGATCGACACTGACAATTTTTGCTTCCTCCGGCAAAACAGGAACCTCTGGATCGAAAGCGGTCGATCGCGTCAGGGAGCTAGAAAAGCCTTTAAAAATAGCAATTTCATCGAATTCGCCGTCTATTTCGGCCTTGACGATTAAAACTTCGTGCGATCGTTTTACCGTGTATTTTTCCAAGCGACGAGCAATAGAGTCAGCCATAGCAAATCTCACTTTCCTGAAATCTGCTATAATATAGCTTTATTTTGCGGCTAATTTCAGCGACAGCCCGCTAAAAATTTATTTTTAATTCGACCTTTTTTAACAGCAGGAAGTAAGGGGACACAATATCAGTCCTGTAAAAAACATCTGGAATTTTTTACTCCTGCAAAATCTACTTATCCGATATTTTATGAGCCACAAAAAGACTAGGTTTAAATTATCGTTTTCCAGTCAAATTTTTATTAAACGGCCTTTTTCTTGGGGATATACGCTGCTATTCACGCTCGTTTTTTGCTTGAGTTTAGCTGTGGCAAGTTGTAACTCACAACTAATAAATAACTCTACAGCCAAAACCCAAAATGCACCCTCAAAGTTAACAAGAGTGGTAAGAATCGGCCATCAACGTTTCGGAGCGCTGTTTTATCTCAAAGCTAAAGGCTCTTTGGAAACCCGTTTAGCAAAAATGGGGTGGTCTGTAGAATGGACGGAATTTGCCGCAGGGCCGCCAATTTTAGAAGCAATAGGAAAAGGAAAAATCGATCTGGGCTATGCAGGAGTTGCGCCACCAATTTTTGCCCAATCAGACGGCGTACCTTTTGTTTATATTGCTAATGATTCCGCTTTACCTGGAAGCATTGGCATCATAGTTCCTGAAGATTCTCCAATTCGGACTTTAGCGGATCTCAAAGGCAAGAAAATAGCAGCCACTCAGAAAACCGCAGGTCACTATTTATTAATTCGGGCGTTAACTCAAGGTGGCTTGCAGTTAAAAGATGTCCAATTAGTCGATTTGCCTCCGCCAAAAGCTCAGGAAGCATTTGTCAGAGGCGAGGTTGATGCTTGGGCGATTTGGCAGCCGTTTCTAGCTCAGTTACAGGAAACTATGCCTGTTCATTTCTTAACTAATAGCGACGGACTGATGAATGATAGAAACTTTTATTTGGCAAGTCGGTCTTTTGCTAGCGACTTTCCCGATATTGTTAAAATAGTGATGGGAGAAACGCGACAGATGGCTAGTTGGATAACTAAGAATCCCGAACCAGCAGCGAAATTTATCAGCAATCGAACGGGAATGAAAATAACCACAGCTATCATGTTAACGAAAAGCCGCCGCTACGATGTGCTGCCTATTCAAGACAGGGCTGTTGAAGAACAGCAGCGAATTGCTGAAATTTTCTTTCGGTTGGGACTGCTTCCCGATCGCATTTGGATTGAAGATGTTATCTGGAAACAAAAATTAGATCTATAAAACCATAACTTAGGCAAATTTAACGATCGATCAAGGATCACGATTCCGCCAGTTTTAAAAATGTGCAATTTAGTGTATCCTATAAAGTGAGTTAAAACTGTTAACTGGCAGAATCAAATGTCATCAATTGCCAATCAACTGCGTTATGGTTTTGTCTCGATTGTTGTGGCAAGCGTGTTGATGGCGGGAAGTACCTTAGCTTACCTCAGCTTTCGGGGACAAATAGAACAGACAAAACAGCTTCAGTACGAACGATCGCAAGCTGCTGCTGTCCAAATTAGCGCTTATCTGGATAACTTGCAGCGCCAACTCAATTATTTGTCAGAATTACGCGGTTTAACAGAATTTAATGCTGAAACTCAGCGCAGTATTCTCGAAGGATTGGTTAACAGCAACAGCGCTTACGAAGTGGTCGGAATTTTTAACAGTAAAGGTCAAATAGTACAGGCGATGTCGCCTTATGAATCATTCTCTATATCGAGCTTAAATTTATCAGGTATTTCGGGAGAAAGCCCTGTATTTTGGCAGACTTTTGGGCAAACTCAAAATTATGTTAGCCCAGTAGATGTAGATATAAAAACAGCGGTTAATGTTGTTAATTTAGCAGTACCTGTTCGCGATAATAAAAATCAAATTGCTGGCGTATTATTTGCCAGAGTAAGTCTAAACTTTTTAACTCAAATTGCCTCCAGAACGAAAGTAGGACAAACGGGGTACAGCTACGTTCTCGACCATCGCTCGGTGCTGATTTCGGAAACAGGAAGCAAGATTAATCCATATTTACTGCAAGATTTGAGAGGGCGATCGTTTGTGCGAGAGTTATCCAAATTAGCTTTAGCTGGGGGGATTCAATCTCCGATTGTTTATCGAGGCTTGCGCGGGGAAGAAGTAATGGGCACGGGTGCGATCGTGCGGAGGGTGCAGTGGATGGTGGTTGTAGAGCTACCTACGGCGGAAGCTTACGCTCCGGTGCGTAAGCTCATATACGTCATGGGTGCAGTTACCCTCGCCAGCGCCCTCGTCGCCGTGGGGTTGGGAGTGGCTTTTGCTCGATCGATTACACATCCTTTGGAATCCCTAACATCTGCCGCTACTAAAATGAGTAGCGGAATGTTTGAAACTCGGGTAAATATTGCGGCATCTAACGGGTGCATCTCAGTTTGGCAAATACATCAAATTGAAAGTTGACCATTGAGATAAGCACAGCGAAGAGCAAGGATAG
>NZ_JAUBSH010000108.1:0-22386 GCF_036704705.1 Microcoleus sp. K1-B1
TGCTTTATATTCTATCATGCTCTTCGTATTTGTGAACCTTCTTTTTTGCTGTTACCCCTATTTATTGAGCGGATACTTGTTGAGGGCTTTGTAAGGATGAGTGAGTTTAAACAAGAGTTAGGGAAAATGTCGCGGGAAAAGCGACTTTATACTTTAGAAAGTCTGACAAAGCATTTAGTAGAGAGTGGGCAAGGGGAAAAGCTGCACCAGTTGTTAACGGATTTCGATTTTATTGAGGCGAAACTGGATGAGTTGGGGGTTCAAGCGTTACTTGAGGATTATGATTTAGCGACAGATTCTAATTTGTTGCGTGAGCAGGATCAAAGTAGAGATCTCTACTTGATTCCATACGCACTTCGCCAGTCAGCGCCAATTTTAGAAAGGGATAAAACGCAATTAGCAAGTCAATTATGGGGGAGATTGCTTGCTTTTGAAAATCCTGAGTTTCAGAGGATGTTGGAACAAGCCAAGCAGTCGAAAAATAGTCCTTGGCTGCGGCCTTTGAGGGGGAATTTAGTAGCGCTGCCTTTTGGAGGATGTGGGCTTCTGCTCGGCGGCAATCATAGCGGGGTACAAGCAGTGGCGATCGCACCCGACGGCAAACGAGCAATTTCGGCTTCATCGGATAAAACCCTTAAAATCTGGGACACAGACACTGGCAGAGAACTGAGAACTCTCACCGGTCATACTGGCTCGCTAAGGGGAGCCGCGATCGCACTGGATGGCCTGAGAGCGATTTCGGCTTTAGACGATAACACCCTAAAAATCTGGGACACCGAGACAGGTAGAGAACTTCAAACCCTCACCGGTCATACTAACTCGGTAAGGGGAGTCGCGATCGCGCCCGACGGCCTGACAGCGATTTCGGCTTCAGACGATAACACCCTAAAAATCTGGGACTTGGCCAGTGGCAGCGAAGTGAGAACGCTCACTGGTCATACTAACTCGGTAACGCAAGTCGCGATCGCACGCGACGGTCTGACAGCAATTTCGGCTTCAGACGATAACACCCTAAAAGTCTGGAATTTGCTCAGTGGAACCGAACTGAGAACTCTCACCGATACTGGCTATGTATCTGCAGTGGCGATGGCACCCGACGGCTTCATAGCGATTTCGGTTTCACAACTTAATACGCTGAAAATCTGGGACACAGACAGCAGCAGGGAACTTCAAACCCTCACCGATCATACTGAGTTGCTATGGGCAGTTGCGATCGCAGCCGACGGCAAACGAGCAATTTCGGCTCCATTGGATAACACCCTAAGAATCTGGGATCTGCCTAGCGGCAAAGAAATTGCTAGTTTCAGGGGAGATTATTGGTTTAATTGCTGTGCGATCGGGCCTGATGGGGTGACAGTGGTAGCGGGGGATTTACCAGGCCGGGTACATTTCCTGCGATTGGAGGGAGTTAGCGGCGGGGGATAGGAGTTTTAAGTGCGATGGAGTTGGCGGGCGATCGAGTCTTCAACGGACTTTCCTTGGGTTTTGTTGGTGTAGACGCGGTTTCAACCGCCCGGGGTGAGCGAAAAAATTCGGTTCATAGGTGATCGCGTATAAAATCAGAATAAAAACATAGGAGTAATCGCCGTGAGCGTCACGACTGTAAAATGGACGGTTGCAGACTACCACCGCATCATTGCAGCCGGCATTCTGGAAGGGCGAAATGCTGAATTAATAGATGGAGAAATAATCGAAATAGCTCCCGAAAGAGAATCTCATGCTTACTCTAGCAATGAGGCTGGAGAGTACCTAATTTATTTGCTGGGCGATCGGGCTAAAATCCGCCAAGGTAAACCGATTATCTTGCCGCCAAGCAACTCCGAGCCACAACCCGATATCGCTGTAATTCAACGTTTGGGACAAGATTACCGAGAACATCATCCCTATCCAGAAAACATCTTTTGGCTGATAGAATACTCGGATTATACTCTGAGCAAAGACTTGGGAATCAAGAGCAAGATTTACGCGGAAGCCGGCATTTCTGAGTATTGGGTTGTCAATTTGCGAACTATGGAATTAATAGTATTTCGAGAGCCTACCAATGAAGGATATCAATCGAGAGAAACTCTGACTCAGGGTAATATTAATCCGCTGGCATTTCCTGATATTGCAGTTTCGGTCGCTCGAATATTAGGGGCTTAGGTAAATTGGACAATAATGCAATAATTACTGCTGTTTCTCGCCGTTTATTGTTACCAGGCAGAGCCTGGTAACAGAGATCCAGAGGCTCCGCCTCGCTACTTCAAACAACGAATTGCCTCCAACATTCCCCTGGCTTTATTGAGCGTTTCTTCATATTCCATATCCGGGTTAGAATCGGCCACCAAACCAGCACCTGCTTGCACAGAAACCGAATGTTTATCGCCTCCTTGAGAGCGAACAACCATAGTCCGAATAGCGATCGCACTATTCAATTGTCCCTCAAAATCATAATACCCGTAAACCCCAGAATACGGCCCCCGGCGGCAACCTTCCAACTCGTGCACAATCTCCATCGCCCGAATCTTCGGAGCACCGCTAACGGTACCCGCAGGAAAACCAGCTTTCAACAAATCCCAAGCTGTCTTATCCTCAGCCAATTCTCCCACCACATTGCTCACAATGTGCATGACGTGAGAATAACGCTCAATTTCCATTAATTCGTCAACTTTTACAGTACCGTTTCGGCACACTCTGCCTAAATCGTTCCTGCCCAAATCAACTAACATGACGTGTTCCGCAATTTCCTTCGGATCTTGCAGCAATTCAGCAGCCAAAGCATCATCTTCTTGAGGAGTTTTACCCCGGCGGCGAGTGCCGGCGATTGGCCGCAAAGTTGCTATCTTTTTGCCATCAGCAGTGTTTTCCGCCTTCACCATAATTTCGGGACTCGAACCGATAATCTGCCAATCTCCGAAATGAAAATAAGCCATGTACGGAGAAGGATTAATCAGACGCAAAGAGCGGTAAAGTGCAAAAGAATCGCCACTGTATTCAGCCTCTAGTCGCTGCGAAATAACTACTTGAAAAATATCTCCGGCTTTGATATAATCCTTCGCTTTTAAGACATTGGCACAATACTTTTCACGGGTAATATTGCTAGTGTAAGCCAATTCTGTATTTCCGGTTGTGGAACGGGCATCATGCCCGTTATTGGGAGGTGTCCATTCTATGAGAGTAGATTGCCGGGAAAGCGGCGATTGCAGCTTCTGAACTAACTTACCAACGCGATCGCACGCTTGCTGATAAGCATCGGCCAAATCAACGCCAACCTCGCGCAAATCCGCATAGGCGACGGCCCAAATTTTCCGCTTCACCTGGTCGAAAATCAGCAAATTATCCACCTGCATCCACAACCCATCCGGCAAATCATTCTCGCTGGCTGGATGCACAGGAACTCGCGGTTCTATCCACTTAATTAACTCGTAACCCCAAAAACCAAATAGCCCGCCAATTCCCGGCGGTAACTGTGGCAATTTGACCGGTTGATAAGACTCCAAACATTCAGTTAAAGCTACAAACGGATCGCCCGTAAATACTTTTTCGGAACCGTCGCGGTAAACTTGAGTTGTGCGAGATCCCCTTGCCTCCAAAATCCACAGCGGATCGCACCCCAAGAAACTATAACGCCCAAGTTTTTCCCCACCTTCCACCGACTCCAGCAGAAAACTGTAAGGTTGACCCGCACAAACCCGATACCACGCAGACACCGGCGTATCCAAATCAGCAACCCATTCTTGATACACGGGTACAAAATTGCCTTGTTTCGCCAGTTCCGAAAATTGTGAGAAATCGGGAAATATCATATATATCAGAAGGAAGAAGGAAGAAGGAAGAAGGAAGAAGGAAGAGGGAAGAGGGAAAAAGGAAAATGCAATCTTGGCAATAATTTCAGCGATTAAAAGCGTCCTAACCGTCTTGGGTTCAATAAACAAAAGACGGAAACCAACATCCCTCCGGCGATCGATACTCGCCAAGTGCCATCACCGCCATCGGCTTGAGGGCGCGCAGCCCCTCTTGCAAGCACCAACGAAACAAACTTGCGTACCTCAGCGGCAAGTGAAAAGCCAGCAATTGATCGGAACTGTACGCTGCAGCCCCCAAGAGCAAAGCCTGCATATCGGCTTCAGTTTCCGCGACGCTGTGGCCCAAAGCCGACACCGCACAAGTATAAGCCACAATCCGACCTTGTTTGCAAGCAACCCAAGGAGAAAAGAAATTCAGGGCGTACTCAATATCGCTAGTTCGATCGCACCCGCACAGTTTTTCGCACAAAGCCGCACATTCACCAACATCCTCACTTGTCATCGGCCGCACCTCAAACCCATGCGGAGGCTGGCTGCGAAACTTCCCCTCCATTAACACGAAAGGTTCCTTCACCTCAAAACCCAAAGAAGCGTACAGCGACAGCGACGCCATATTAAAAAAAGATTCCTGAACCAAACGGATGCCCACAGCATCCTGTCCGCGTTCCAGCAAAGCTTTCATGATTTCCCGTCCCGTGCCGCGGCCTTGAAAAGTGCGATCAACACTGACGGGCCCGATACCACGAATCGGGCTGCGTTCGTCCATAAACCCGCAGCCGACAACCGCACCCTCACTCTCGGCTACTATGCCAAAAAACAACGGACTTTCGATCAGAAGACCAATAATTTCAGTTGAAAACTCCAGCGTCGGAAAATCTGTAGGGAATTGATGGCGATCGGAAATACCTTTAAAAGCTTCATAATTAATGCGGGCGCAAACATCGATATCCTGATGAGTTGCTCCCCTGATTACCAGATTCATGGTTAATGTAATTATTAATTTTTATTAAATTTTAATCGCATTTGAAGTTTGCAGTGGCGATTGGGCGATAAAGAAAAAGCTTCTGCCGTCCAAGCGCTACTACAAACTAGAAAATGCAAGCTGAGCTTTTCAGGAAACACTACCCGAAAATAGCTCAGCAATTCGCTCAAAACCTAAACTTCGTAGGTTTTTTTACCAGTGAACTTGACCTTAATCGGATTGGGATTGCTGCCAATATTGCGGTCAATCTTACCGTTGTAGGGACGACCTTCGTTCACCTTCTCAGGGAACACGCCATCCTTGGGATGCAGGTACTCATTAGAACCGTCGGGAAACACGCGGTAAATTTTGTAGTTCGAGATTTTGAATTTAGCCCGCAGTTGCTGGCCGCCCAAAGCGATGCACTGCTCCTTCCGGGGCAGATACAGCAAGTTGTCGCCTTGACGCATGATTGCAGCGCCGCCTGTAGGCATTTCAAACACCTGTTCCTTGGGGCTAGTCCAAGTGATCGCGTACTTCTCTTCAACTAGCGCCTTGGTCAGCAAGCCGCCGGTGCTGCCGCCGAAAAGAGGGGGTTGTCCAGTGAGTTCTTCTGCCATAAACATATCCAAAGGATTTTTACGGCATCGTATCATCATGACGCGACACTGCTGTCGAAATTGTAAGGAAAGTTAACAGTTTTTTGGCGATCGATCTCTTCTGATAATTGATAATTAGTAATTAATAATTGATAATTGGTAATTTCCACCAAAGTTATAAAACAAAATTAGGCAGCACGAATTCCGAAAAGATAATCAAAAAAAAATAGCAATTATTCTGGTGCTTGTGGGGCACCAGAATAATCGCATATTCTCCCAATTTCTCCCCACACACGATCGAACAATTTACCGCGTCAACCCTAACTCAAGAACCAATTAGGGTCATAGCCGCGGGGAATTTGGCTCAAAGCAGTCCAAGTTTCTTGATTAACAATCCCATTGACCTGAATCCCAAAGCTTTTTTGAAATGCGCGAACAGCTTTGTCCGTCAAAGTAGCAAAGTCGCCGTCAATTTTACCGCCATAATGCTGGGAAATTTTGAGAACTTCCTGAACAGTAGCGACTGCTTCCCCAGAACTGCCGAATCTGAGTACCGGCATATTAACTGGAGCTCCAGTATAAAGCGCCTGCCAAGTCAGCGGCCCGACAATGCCGTCGGGCGACAAGAAAACCCGAAACTGAAACAGTTTCACAGAAAATTCAACTGCTTTGTTAAAAATTCCTTTAGCAGGGTGCCGATAAAGTTGCAACTTGGTTAGCAGTTGTTCGAGTTCCAATACCGCTTTACCTTGAGAACCTAATTGTAGCTGTGGCTTTTTGGCCATAGGTTGAGTAGATTTCATCTGAGTTGTAGGTGACATAATCGATTTTCCTAATCTCTAGGTTTGAGTATTCTTATGGAAAAAAAGTTTTTCCGGGCGAAATATTTGCATTCTCAATTTTTCACGAATCAACACTGGCGTCGGCAGTGCCTCAACAGATTCGAGCGACTTTTACCATCTCGCGAGTTGTGGACAGGAGACTTATACCATTTTAGATTTGAGATTTTAGATTTTAGATTCGGCATGACTGATTACTATGGGGGTTTGCAGCTTACCTACAGTTTGATTCTTATTTTAAACTGATATTAATTTTCGGCAGCCTCCCTAGGTATTCTGTCGCCAAACCGGGTTTAAGACGGTAAGCGCATCCTGAATCTGCTTTGATACTTTCGATTTTAAAGCTGAACACCGCGTGGCCACATCACCTTTAAGGCTGATCTCACAGGGTGAGGATTGAGGCTGATATCCTTTCCGTTTGCATCGGAATTATTCATCTCTCTCTTCTCTTTCTCTGCGAGCTCTGCGTTCTCTGTGGTTAAATCCTTCCGATGCAATCGGCATTAATATTAGTCGTTAAGTCCGACAGGGTTTGAAACCCCTGCCTCATAGCTCAAGTCGTCTCAAGACGACTGTAGATTAGTATTTAATATCAAGTCCGGCTTAAATAGCCCCTCATATCAAATTTGTTAGCAGCGGATTTGATATCATTCCGGCGCAGCAGGATTTGATATAACTCGATCGATACTTGGGCGCTCAGACGCCCACCAACCCGGTTTTTTACAGTATATTCCATGTAGATGTAGATGTAGATCGCGAGCAACCGGGTTTCGAGCAACAGAATCAGTAAGGATGCAAGAATTGTAAAGAAACCAGGTTTGGCGCGGTGTACTTCATAAACCTTGAATACGCTGTATCAATTGAGTCTAAACAGTGGGAATAGTAAAGTGAAATTCACTTCCTCGGTCTTTTCCTGCGGAATCTACCCAAATTTTACCGCCCCAGCCGGCAACAATCTGTTTGCAAATTGCTAATCCTAAACCGGTACCGCCGGCGCTGCGGCGCAAAGCTCCTTCTTCTTGATAAAATCGATCGAACACTACTTTTAAACTGTTCGCCTCTATTCCCCTCCCCGTATCGGCTACGAGCACCTCCACCATCTGAGAACCGTTGTATTTCGCTTGCACTGTCACGCTTCCTTGAGGTGTGGTGAATTTGCAAGCGTTGTCTAGCAGTTTGGAGAGCACCTCCACCAACCACTCTCCGTCAGCTTGCACTAAAGGCAATTCTGCGGACACCTCGGCGATAATTTCCGGTAACTGTTGATCGACCGTGCGCGATCGCACGCTGCTGAGGGCTAAATCAACGCATTCTTGCAGCGTCAGCGATTCTACATTCCACTGGACTCGCCCACTTTCTAAGTGAGAAAGAGTTAAGAAATCCTGCACGAGTTTCCGCATTCTATCGGCATCGCCCAGGGCTGTTTCTAACATGATTTGCCGCAATTCTGCAGGCATATCTGGTTCGGAGTTCAAACTTTCCAAACAAACTTGAATCGTAGAAAGAGGGGTGCGGAGTTCGTGTCCGGTGATGGCAATTAGATTGCTGCGAGTGCGGTCTAATGCTTCTAATTGTTGGTTAAGCTCTTCTAAATGAGCGTAGGTTTCTGCTTGAATTAAGGCTGCTCCGAGTTGGGTGGCGATCGCCTCTACTAAAGCAATTTCGTCTTCTTCCCAAGGCAAAACCGAGCGACACTGGTGCATTTCCACCATTCCCAAAACCCGCCCCTGATAAAGCACTGGCACCATTAACCAAGAGACAATTTGCCAATTTTTTACAGTTTTTTCCAGAAATTTTGTATTGACAATCAGTGGGTGTTGTGATGTGTCTTGGATGTAAACTCGCTCTTGCCGCGCCACCGCGTCGCTCCATATTTGATTTTCCTGCAACAGCCAAGTCTGATCCAGCATGGAACTAGCGCCGGGAGACAAAAACTCGCGATCAATTTTGACCGCCACATCTGTGGCCTTGCACCGATAAATCAAACACCGGCTTGCCGACAGGGCAGTGCCGAGTTCTTGGACTGCAACTTCGACGATTTCTTGTGGGTTGAGAGACTGTCGCATTGCCGTGGTAATTAAGTTTACCAGGCGTTCTTTGCGTTCCTGAGCGGCGATCGCGCTGTATGCTTTGAGCAGTTTGTGCTGGCCTGCTTGCAAGTAGGTGACTAAGCGTTCGGTAAAAGCATCGCTTAATTTTGGATTGGGAATTTTTGATTTTTTCCCCCTACTTATGTCGGGTTTGGTGGCTTTTGAAGCGGCGGATTTCCGCGTTTTTTTCGGGGTTTTGAGCTTGTAAGTAGTTCGCGCTCGATCGATCTTTTCGGCCAATTCCGGGCGATAATTGACAATTCTATCGAGCAACAATGCGGCAGCTTTGGAGCTGACCTCGCGATCGAACGTCCAAATTCCTTCAAATCTGCGAGCTTGATCCATCAACAGTGGCCCGCGATCGTCCTGATTGTCGATCGGCACAATTTTTTCTTGACAAATCAAGCAAGTTGAGTAGTGTTCCCCCAGTACCACTAAGTGCCACTCTTTACTTAATCCGTCCTCCGGTGCAAACGCCACAGTTTCGTGACACTCGGAAGCATTTTTAAAGTCAGTTTCCGGTGCTGCCAGCACGTATACCTGAGACGAGCGTGAGGCAATTCGCCGGTAGCGGTGAGCTTCCTGGCGGTAGAAGCGCTCTCGCTGAAAGCTGGCAATGACTAGCGGTTCGTCGTCGGAACCCGCCAAAACTAAGTCTTCCATCGCGTGAGACAAGGCTGTCATGGAAGATTTGAAATAAATTTGTGCCCGCAGTTGGGGCAAAGCTTGCAGAAGTTCTGCCAGTAGCGAAATAGGGACGATCATCTAGCCTTAAACGTGCATTTTTGCCGATGACAAAACAGGATCGATAGGAGGTTTAGAGCGATCCCTTTTCAGTATCTGATACATTGATGCTTCATAACACGACTGTTTAAGTCATATCATGCTAGCCATATCATTTAGACGAATCTAAGCAGAGGTATGCCTCCAAGACCTTGAGTTCATCCCAAAGTCACCTGTTTTTACCTCTAGGTTTTGACGCCAACTCATCTATTCAGGCTTCGATTCGGGCGTTAGCACTCTCACCATTCAGACTTGTTAGGCACCGCTTCCGGATCTCTTGCATTATACTATTCTTGAGCTATTTGATATCAGTGCCATCTGTATCGGTTTTTGGCGAACCGGTTTTTGGCGATCGATCTGGCTAATCGGCAATTAAACTTTCAAAAATCACAAGTAATTGGCCATTAGCTAAAAACTAACGGCCAATTATTTTGAGGACTTATATCCAATCTGGTTAGATTCGGAATGATGCCAAGGATGATCGGAAAATTATTATTCCGATGAAGCGCGGAAACGATTTTCACTAAAATCTATGAAGAAAAAGGGTTTCTGACACCTAGCTTGTAAGTCCTATATTTTTTTTGAGGCATCGCGCCTAAGTATAAATGCTGCGGCTGTGGTTGTATTAGGCTAATTCGCCCCCTTCGTCGCTGCCACCCGGAGATGATTTGTAGAGAGCATCTAATTGTTCGCGGGCGTCTTGGACAGTCAGCGAACGCATCACTAACAGCGGCTCATTGACAACATTTCCGTATTCATCTAAAAGTTCTGGATGCGGTACCGATTGAGAGCGAGGATAGGATGGGTAGGGATTATTTGCCCTGAACTGTTGAGGGCGCTGGGACTCCATACCAACGGTGACTAGACTGCGGATTAAGTTACCGACTGCCAGAAAGGCAAGAACGGTAAAAGCTAAAATATAAAGCAGGTGCAACATTATCTTCTCCTCCGGGCTAAACAGCCACACAGCAATTTACAAAAGTGTTTCAGCAAGTAATAACTTATTAACTGGAAATCTGTTTGAGGTTGTCAAGTGGGCCGCCACATTTCCCAAGGTTGGGGATTTGACTGCAAGTTTAACTTGAACTCGCTTCCTTATTTTCCAGGGGGAGCTGACTGCCATGAGCGAAAGCGTGCCGATACTTGCCAGCATTCGGCGAGCAGTCTGTGCCACGGCATCAGTGCTGTGGTTTCAATCCCAACTTGACCTTCGGTTGCTTGAAATAGAGCTTTAGCTGCGCCTACTTCTTGCTGAGCCTGTTTGACTCGCGCCAGCAAGTCAGATTGATCCTCGTCGCTGAGAAAGGGAATTTCCTCAGTTTCTAAGAGCTTTGCCGATCGATCGAACCAGTAATTAAAATCCTCTAACAGCGGTTCCAGTAACGCTTTGAGCAATTCTGGCTCGGGCAAATTGGAATTAAGCATGGATCAAAATTGGGTTATTTATCTATTATAGTCTTAGACGGTCTTTACAAATTTTAACATATTTTTAACAAAAATTCAATAATTTAACAACAATTAGCAGGTGGGTGGGAATAAATTTAACTGTGCCAGCAGCGATTTTTGAGTCGAAATCCCAAAATTCTGCCAAATTAGTTGGCGAGCTCACGGGTGGTTAGAAAGCGGGTTTTTTCCGGCAATACTTCGTTACACTCCACCAAAATAGTAAAAAATTAGGTTTCTGAGAGTCCGAGTGCCCCCCGCACCAAACCTTGCAACCATCAGGGCCGTTGCTGTAATTTCCCAGGGTGTCCCCCAACCTGAAATCGGCGCTTACTGCCCCAATCTGAGTAATATAGAAGCAACTGCCACTAAATTAATTGCTAATTCAGCCGATGTCTAGCTCAGAATCCATGTCCGTTCAAGAAGAGTCCGTTAAGATTGAGTTGCCCCGCACGAGTGAGTCGGAGGCACTAAAAAAAATTCGCCACACCACCTCCCACGTTATGGCGATGGCGGTGCAGAAGTTATTTCCCAAGGCGCAAGTGACCATTGGCCCTTGGATTGAAAACGGTTTCTATTATGACTTTGACACTCCCGAACCTTTTACGGAACAGGATTTAAAAGCCATTAAAAAAGAGATGATCAAAATCATCAACCGTAAATTGCCTGTAATTCGCGAAGAAGTCAGCCGCGAAGAAGCGGAACGCAGAATTAAGGAGATTAATGAACCTTACAAATTAGAAATTTTAGAAGGTTTGATTGAACCAATTACTCTTTACCATTTGGGCGAGGAATGGTGGGATTTGTGCGCTGGCCCTCACTTAGATAATACCAGTGAGTTGAATCCAAAGGCGATCGAGCTAGAAAGCCTAGCAGGCGCCTACTGGCGCGGCGACGAAACCAAAGCTCAGTTACAGCGCATTTACGGCACTGCTTGGGAAACCCCCGAACAATTAGCAGCATACAAACACCGCAAAGAAGAAGCATTAAGGCGCGATCACCGCAAATTAGGCAAAGAATTAGGCTTATTTATCTTTGCCGATCCAGTTGGGCCGGGTTTGCCTTTGTGGACGCCGAAAGGCACTGTTTTGAGAAGTATTTTAGAAGATTACTTGAAACAAGAACAAATCAAGCGCGGCTATTTGCAAGTGGTGACTCCCCACATCGCTAGAGTCGATTTGTTCAAAATTTCCGGCCACTGGCAGAAATACAAAGAAGATATGTTTCCGCTGATGGCGGAGGATGAGGAAGCGGCAGCAAACGAACAGGGTTTTGTGATGAAACCCATGAATTGCCCTTTTCACATTCAAATTTACAAAAGCGAATTGCGTTCCTATCGAGAATTGCCGATGCGCTTAGCGGAATTCGGCACAGTTTACCGCTACGAACAATCGGGAGAATTGGGCGGTTTAACGCGGGTGCGCGGCTTTACGGTGGATGATTCCCACTTATTTGTCACGCCGGAACAGTTGGATGCTGAATTCTTGAATGTGGTGGATTTGATTCTGTCAGTCTTCAAGAGTCTGCAACTGAAAAACTTTAAGGCGCGTTTGAGTTTCCGCGATCCGAACAATTTAGAGAAATACATCGGTTCCGATGAAGCTTGGGAAAAGGCTCAAGGTGCAATCCGCCGCGCGGTGGAAACTTTGGGAATGAATTATTTTGAAGGAATTGGGGAGGCGGCTTTTTACGGCCCGAAACTCGATTTCATTTTCCAAGATGTCTTGGATAGAGAATGGCAATTAGGAACTGTTCAGGTAGATTACAATTTGCCTGAACGTTTTGATTTGGAATACGTCGCTGAAGACGGCACTCGCAAGCGTCCGGTGATGATTCACCGTGCTCCTTTCGGTTCTTTGGAACGCTTAATCGGGATTTTGATCGAGCAGTATGCGGGCGATTTTCCGCTGTGGTTGGCGCCGATTCAGGTGCGGCTGTTGCCTGTCAGCGCCGAGTTTTTGCCGTTTGCGAAGGAAGTGGCGGCGAAGATGAAAATGCTCGGAATGCGCGCTGAAGCTGATGAGAATAGCGAGCGTTTGGGCAAGTTGATTCGCAATGCTGAGAAGGATAAAATTCCGGTGATGGGTGTTGTGGGTGCGAAGGAAGTTGAGGCGAATAGTTTGAATATTCGGACTCGTGCTTCTGGGGAGTTGGGGGCGATTTCGGTTGATGAAGTGATTGGGAGGTTGCAGGCGGCTATTAGTAGTTACGGCGATTTTTAGGGGATTTTAACCGCCGATGCACGCGGATTAACGCAGATGATAGTTTGATATTGTCTGCGTTTTTTTTATAGAGCTGCTAAAATAGTAGTGGTAAACGGGAAGTACGCTCATGCCTAATCCTTTTCCGGGGATGAATCCTTATTTAGAACATCCTGATTTTTGGCCAGAAGTCCATCATTTACTGATTAGTGTGATTAAGGAGTCGTTAACTCCGCAATTGCGCCCTAAATACCGCGTCGCTATTGAAAAGCGAATTTACGAAATCAAAGGTGAAAATTCTCTATTAGTAGCGATTCCTGATGTCTCTATCCAACAGAAACGCCGTCCCACAAGTGCGATCGCATCTAATGCTGTCGCCGTCGCTTCCCGAACTGTGCAGCCTTTAAAAGTGAGAATCCCAGTGTCGGAAGAATTTAGGGAAGGATATTTAGAAGTAATCGATATGGCAACCAAGGAAGTTGTCACCGTTCTTGAAGTGCTTTCGCCTGCAAATAAACGCCGGGGGGAAGGTCGAGAAAAGTATGACAATAAGCGTAATAAAATATTTGATAGCAGTACCCATTTAGTCGAAATAGACTTGTTGCGGGGTGGGGAACCTTTGCCAGTTTTCGGACATTCCTATAAAAGCGACTGCCGCGTTTTAGTCAGCCGCAGCAATCAACGCCCGATCGCAGATTTATACTTATTTAACCTTCCCGATACAATTCCTGCATTTCCCTTGCCTTTGCGTCCAGAAGATGTAGAGCCTGTTCTGGATTTACAGGGGCTGATTAATCAAGTATACGATCGCGCCGGTTATGATTTTGAAATTGATTACACAGCCGATGCAGTGCCCCCGCTGTCAGAAACGGATGCTGTTTGGGCCGATTCTCTGTTGCGAGAGAGAGGGTTAAGGGGATAATACAAGTAGGTAAATTAACAGGAGTTAAATCAATGACTAATCCATTTCCAGGGATGAATCCTTATTTAGAAAGTCCTGAATTATGGCCTCAAGTACATCACTTGCTAATTAGTAGCATTTTTGAATCATTAGTGCCGCAGTTGCTGCCCAAATATATCGTCGATATTGAAAAAAGAGTTTATGAGCTTAGCGGGGACAATTCCCTATTAGTGGGGGTTCCTGATGTGACTGTGCAGCGTTCTCCTAGTCCAACCAACCCTACTTCTTCTAATGTTGCAGTTGCTGCACCGCCTGTGACAGCTTTGAAAGTAAGACTGCCAGTACCTGTGGAATTTAGGGAAGCATATTTAGAGGTAAGAGATACAGCAACTAGGGAAGTTGTGACAGTGCTTGAAGTGCTGTCACCTGCCAATAAGCGCCCTGGCAAAGGGCGAGAAATGTATGAAGCAAAGCGAGAAAAGGTGTTTGGTAGTCGCACTAATCTGGTTGAGATTGACTTGCTGCGAAGTTACCAACCTCTACCAGTTTTTGGTAACGATATTGAGGCAAGTTATCGAATTTTAGTGAGTCGGGGAAATCAAAGGCCTTTGGCAGATTTGTACCTTTTCAATTTACCCGATATGATTCCTGCATTTCCATTGCCTTTGCGCGCGGGCGATGCGGAACCGATTGTAGATTTACAAGCGTTAGTGAATGGGGTTTACGATCGCGCCGCCTATGACTTTAGAATAGATTACACCGCCGCACCCGTACCTGCACTGTCCGAAACTGATGCTGCTTGGGCGGATGCTTTGTTGGAGGATAGAGGGCAAGTAGATTCTTCCCTGGTGTAGGGCGGGTTTATGATAATTTTTGGCGGTTTGTGATGTCACAGAAGTGACCCCTACACCAATATAGGGTGGCGGCGATCGAAAAACTCAAAACAGCTACACAAAACGTTACATATTTGTTACTATCGGGGCGAGCCTGTCTTCAGCAGCGCCTCTGTTAACCTTCTAAACTAACCGTTATGAGTCAACCTCCCTCAGCAATTCCCGCCTCGGAAGAGTCCGCCGAAACCCCGACAGCGCCGACAAACAACGCACCTCCACCGAGTTATGTCAAGCTGGCGATGCGGAACATGGTTCGCAAGCGGGCGACTTCTCTGTTTCATTTTGCTTTGACAGCCGCCGGACTTTTAGGCGTACTCGTCGGTTTGGCTTTTCTCGATCGCTATTTCAATTCTTAATCGAGGATTCCAACAATCAGTCTCTAATTTCGATCTCTAATTTCATCTTTCATAAATAGGCAATTAAGCTGATTGTTTTGCCTGCCTGTTGCAATCTCTAACAGATTACTGTATCTTGCCACCAACAGCAAAATCCCCTGCCGTTCGATCGCGCAATTGGAATTTGTAAAAAAATTGAATATGTTCCTTGACAGGAGAGCAAAAAAATGTTAATTGAGGTGAACGTCGAAGACTGTTACGGGCTCGCCCAGCAGTCAGCCGACGCTTCCAACCTCCCTGAGAGTGCAGCCAGCGGGGAGATTTCAGCCGAAACCTGGGAAAATTGGTTTAGCGTTTGGCTGGAAAACCAGGAAGAGTATGTGCCAGTCGCTCCGGGCTACGAAGTCAGTCTGCGTTTAACCGCCGATACGGAAATGCAAGCCCTCAACCTCCAGTACCGCCAGCTCGATCGACCGACCGATGTACTAGCTTTCGCAGCTTTAGAGGTAGACTGTCCTCAGCTAGAAGAAATGCAGTCATCTGAACCCCTATACTTGGGTGATATCGTCATATCGATCGATACAGCTAACCGACAAGCCCAGCAGCAAGGACATCCCCTGAAGACCGAACTAGCTTGGCTGGCAGCCCACGGTTTTTTGCATCTTTTGGGCTGGGATCACCCGGATGAAGAAAGTCTGACTCAAATGCTCGATCGACAGGAAACATTGCTGCGGGCGATCGGTCTTACGATCCAAACAGCATAACTGAAGTTGATGGTGATTTAACAAATCATGTCAAGCCCAACATAACTTTCTGAAATTAAACCAGAACTTTAGTAAAAACTTAGAAAAGTTACCTAGACTTGATGAAGTTAATTTGAAAAGTTTAGCTTTCATTCATCTCTGTAAATTAAAGTTGGTTCTTTATGACACTAGATAGACCCTCAATTTCATCACAAATCGCACAGTTCCTGCCCATGCCTCAAGACTCTTCTAGCCAGACAGTCCACGAGCCTAAAACAGCCTTGAAATACAACCGAGAGCTATCCTGGAAAATCGCATCTAGCTTAGCTACCAGTTTTAGATACGCTTGGGGGGGCCTAACTTATGCTTTTGAAACTCAGCGCAATTTTCGGATTCACACTGTTATTGGCACTTTGGCGATCGGACTCGGCCTATTTTTGCAACTGAAACCTGTAGAAATATCTGTGATCGGCGTCACCATTGGCATAGTTTTAGCAATGGAACTGTTGAATACGGCGATCGAATCGGTGGTAGACTTGACAGTCGGGCAATCTTACCACGAACTAGCCAAAATTGCCAAAGACTGCGGTGCCGGAGCGGTTCTGGTATCGGCAATGGCTGCGATCATCGTCGGTACTGCACTTCTGCTTCCTCCTTTGTGGGCAGTCGTTCAAATTGCGATCGCCCGTCAGTAACTTATGGGGCCCAGAAAATTTTAGGTTTTAGATGACAAATTTGAGATTTTTAGTTTTATTCGTCTATATTGCAGCTATTTTTATCTTCGGCATCTATCTAAAATCTTGAAACCCTTGCTTTCAGGGAGCGAGTTAACCTAAAATCTAAAATCTAAAACCTAAAATCTAACTTAACCCGTGATTATAGTCATCGATAACTACGACAGTTTTACATACAATTTGGTACAGTATCTAGGAGAACTCGGTGCCCAGTTGCCTGTAGCCAGCGAAGTGCAAGTCTACCGCAACGACCAAATTTCCTTAGCAGAAATTCGCCAATTACAGCCGGCAGCAGTGGTGATTTCTCCAGGGCCGGGACGGCCGGAAGATGCGGGAATTTCTCTGGAATTAATCAAAGAATTGGGCCCGACTTTACCAATTTTAGGCGTGTGCCTGGGACATCAAAGTATCGGTCAAGTATTCGGCGGCAAAATTGTTTCTGCACCCGTGTTGATGCACGGCAAAACTTCTCAGGTAGAACACGCAGGAGTCGGAGTTTTTCAGGGCGTGGAATCGCCGATGATTGCAACTCGCTATCACAGTTTAGTAATTGAAAAGCAGAGTTGTCCAGAAGTGTTAGAAATTACGGCTTGGGTTGAAGACGGAACTATTATGGGCGTGCGGCATCGGGAATATCCGCACATTGAAGGTGTACAGTTTCACCCGGAAAGTATTTTGACGACTTCGGGAAAGCAATTATTGCGAAATTTCTTGGAAAGGCTTTAGTTGAATTTCTATGAATTTGTAGGGTTCGCTCTCATAAGCTGTCGCGCATTTAAATTGTATATTCAGGGCGGGCGGGACGCCCAACCCCTACTCCCCACAAGACTTTGATTTTTTTTGACATACAATTTAAAGGCCGCAACAGCTTAGCACCTTACGGTGAGATTAGGGTAAACATTTTCGCACCTGAACCGCCTCAAAAAGGATACAAGCCCCCCACTCCTGTCGTGGTGAACCCCAAATTTTAGACTCCTGTTCGAGATTCCAGATTCAATGCTGCAAGTAAATCTAAAATCTAAAATCTAAAATCTAAAATCTAAAATCTAAAATCGACTGACGGTGTTTTGTGGTATAACAACAAACGACCAACACCCGACAACCCTAACCACAAGATGAAACGGCGACAATTAATACGTTACGCACAGACGGGTTTGCTAGCAGCTTTAGCAACTGGTTTACCATCTGGATGGGAAAGCTATCAAGCTCAAACTGCTGATTCTTTGTCTGTTCAGTGGTTGGGGCACACTTGCTTCTTGTTCGCCGGAGGCGGTGCGAGGGTGCTGGTGAATCCTTTTCGCCCCCTGGGCTGTACGGCAGGCTATCGCTCTCCTAAAGTACCAACAGATTTGATTCTGATTAGCAGCCGGTTGCTCGATGAAGGGGCGATCGACGGATTTGCGGGCAATCCCGGCCTTTTGTACGAGCCAGGGGCTTACAGGTCTAACGGACTGCGGATTCAAGGGATTCGGACGGAAAAAGACCGTGAGGGAGGAAGGCGATTTGGGGTCAATGTGGCTTGGCTGTGGCAGCAAGCGGGCGTTAAGATTTTACACTTGGGCGGAGTTGCTGGCCCGATCGGCATTGAAGAACAAATCTTGATCGGGCGGCCTGATGTAGTGCTGATTCCCGTGGGCGGCGGGCCGAAAGCTTACACTCCGGCGGAAGCGAAGCAAACTTTGCAACTTCTCAAACCAAAGATGGTGATTCCGACACATTTCAAAACCCAAGCCGCCGATGCTGCTGCGTGCGATTTGGTGCCGCTAGATGAATTCTTGGCGCTGATGGAGGGTACGCCGGTGCGCCGATTGAATAATGACACGATTTCGATCAAATCTGCGGACTTACCCCAAACTGGTTCGGTGATTGAGGTTTTGAGTTACAGATTTAGCGGTTGATGCCAGATTTCTTAGGTTGCGTTATATTAAGGAAGTTTTGGTCGATCGGGGATGCAAGAGAATTTTCTCTCTATCTTAGCCTCTGGCAACCTTGCCTTTTGTCGAGATTTGGCTAACATAACAATTCATGTTCACTGTTTTATCTCATAAGGAAATGCAAGCGCAATGAAAAATCAAAATTTACCTAGCTGGATGAAACAACTGACAGGTTTCGCAGGAGTAATCGGCGCTAGCGCGTTAATCGGTTTCCCGGCTTGGGCTCACATCACCTCCAATACCAATGTTGCTAATGCAACTCAAACTTCACAAGTTACAGGAAATGTGAAAACTGCTGCTTCACCGGCACCAACTGGCACTTCACAGGCACCAACTGCCGCTGCTAAGGATATTATTGGTATTGCATCGGGCGACCCTCAATTCAAGACGCTCACAAAGGCTTTGGGAGCAGCAGACTTGGTTGCAACTTTACAAAGAAAAGGCCCTTTCACTGTTTTTGCACCGACAGACGCGGCATTTGCTGCTTTGCCAGAAGGAACTGTGGAGAATTTGCTCAAACCGGAAAACAAAGCCCAACTTACTAAGATTTTAGCTTACCACGTTGTTCCTGGTTCGGTTTTATCTACTAGCCTAAAATCCGGCGATGTTAAAAGTGTGGAAGGCAGCGCGCTGAAGGTGGGAGTTAACGCAGGCAAAGTTACTGTCAGCGGCGGTAATGTTGTGAAAGCTGATATCAAAGCTAGCAACGGCGTTATTCACGTAATTGACAAGGTTTTGATGCCGCCCGATGGGATGTAAAAATAGCCGTTTTTGCATCAATTGATGTCAGATTCGGTTAAATGAACGGGAAGTAAGGACACAACATTGTTGTGTCCTTATTTGTATCGCAGGCAATTCCGAATTAATATATATCAAGCTTTAGCTAGTTGCGGGTACTTACAAAAATGGCTGCCAACCCTTACCGCGATGACCAAAATCGAAGATTTCGGGATGGAGAATTTCTGCTAAAATTTCTAACGAATCAACCAATCTCGGCCCCGGCCGATTAAAGTAAGAATTGCCGTCAGTTATGTAAACTTTCCCAGTTTTTACTGCTTGCAAATTAGCCCATTCTGCGTATTTAGTTATCTGCATTGCTTCGCTGCGAGTTCGGCTTAAATCAAAGCCGCAAGGCATGAAAATAATTACATCGGGATTAGCTTCTACTAGCGATTCCCATTTTAACCAAGGGGAATGTTCCCCGACAATTCCAAATAGCGAATTGCCTCCCGCCATTGCGACTAATTCGGGAATCCAGTTACCGGCAGCCATCAAAGGTTCAATCCATTCGATGCAGGCTACTTTGGGCAGTCTCTCTTTTGTGGTAAGAATAGATGATGCTTGTGTTTTCGAGGTAATAGCATCGATGCGGGATTGCAAAAGGTCGATCGCACATTTGCCATCTACGCCCAAAGCATCAGCAACTCGCTGAATATCCGTCCAGATTTCTGCTAGCAGATTCGGCTGCAAAGAAATAATTTCCGGCTTGCTATTTACCAGGGTGCTTACCGCTTGTTCAACCTCTGTTAGAGAACAAGCGCAAACTTCACATTGAGCTTGAGTAATAATGTGAGTCGGCTGCAATTTTTCCAAAGTATCTATTTCTACTTTATACACGCTGAGGGCATTTTGCAACAATTCGGTCACGCGGTTGTGAATTTCGCTGCTAGTTCCTTCGGGATTGAATTTAGGCTGAGTGCAAACAGGTAAATTTTGGATTTCTGGGGGATAGTCGCATTCGTGGGAACGGCCCACAATTGCATCGGTTAATCCTAAAAGTGCTACAATTTCTGTGGCACTGGGAATTAGAGAGACAATTCTTGGTTTGTTCATTGGTTTTCTGTTTTTTACAGATTTATCAGCACAGGCTTTACAGATTTATCAGCACAGGCTTTACAGATTTATCAGCACAGGCGGGACGCCCGTGCCACAATAAAAGGGATTGTTAAATTTTTAGTTTTTTTAAGTATTGCAAATCTTGCCATGCTTGAATGAGATTACCTTGCATCAGAGCCGCTACACCGTTTAAAATTCTAATTTCCGGTAGGTTGGAGTTGAGAACGAGAGCAGGTTTTAAGGCTGTTTGAGCGGCTTTGGGATGCCAGCCGTACAGGTGTACGAAAGCGAGATAGGCGTAAGCGTAAGGGTTTTTTGAGTCGAGTTGAGTGACTTTTTCTAAGGCTGCGATCGCACTTTCGACATTCTGCTGCAATACCCTAGAAAATGCCAAAGCATAAGCCAATTCTAAATTATTTGGTTCCTGTTTCAACCGATATTCTAACGCTTGTTCCGCTTGCACGGTATAATCTTGAATTGGATCGTACTGATTGATGCGCCCAATCTGCTCGAACACGGGTTCTAAACCTGGCAATCCTTTGGGTAAATTAACCGCCATCGCCCGCAATTGAGTCACCAAATCTAACTCAGGCTTATCTGTATTATCATCGTTTCCAGGCTCTTTATTCTCGTTTCCAGGCTCTGCCTGAGAACGCATATCCAGAGGATCTGCCTCGATTTTAACACTAACTGGCGGCACATTAATCGGATAAGTTTCGCCGGTTTTCCGATTTAGATAAGTAGCTTGCAGATTGTAAGTTCCGGGTGCAATATTAGCAGGAGGAAGCATCGCCGTGCGATCGACAACTCGAAACCCCACAGCAAATTTATCCGCTTCCAGCATCCCCGGATGCAAAGTCCCCTGGCCGATCGCGCGATCGTGTAAAATCCTGAAAGTCTGTCCCGGTGGAATATTGCCAGACTGCTGATTTTGCCACGTTACCAACACTAAACCAGACTGCAACTGCTGCCAAGGCCCAGACCAAGTATAAGTAACCGGCAGCGCGACTCCGGGAACTGCTTTTGCAGCGACAGTAACTCGATCCAATTGTACTTGCGATCGCGCTTCATTCAACGGCTGTATTTCGACAGGCTGCACTCGCTTCCGATAAAGATTTAAATTAGTATAATCTGGCAAAATCCAAGTTTTATCTAACTCAAATTTATCACCTTTTTCAATTGCCGTTACTGCTGCATTTTGAGCTTGTTTAATTCGTTCGCGAATCGAACCTTGCGGGCCAGTTTTGGTTACGAACCAAGAGAGCGATCGCACATCTTGCGGCACTTCTTTTAAATTCGTTCCCACCTGCCGCCCGTAAACCTGAAAATTAGCCAAAGCACCGTAATAATTCAAATTATGCTGGTTAATTTCCGGCGTCGAAGGCAACACGCCTAAAGTAGATTGCAAATAAGGTTCTCTATCAACAATTTCGGCAATTACCTCTCGGTGCGGCCACTCTTTCCCCAAGTAAGGATAGTGAGAATTGCCGGGACTGATAATTTGGACTAAGCTATGTCCAAAAGCACCTCCCAGCGGCCACATATGGAACAGCATCGCCAGAATTGCCAAGCCAATTGTACCCCAGCGAATTTGTCGTCCCCACCGAGAAGGCCACAGCGTTAAACAGTAGGCTAAGAAAATAGATAAAACTGGCAAATAAGGTATACCATATCGGTCGTCTTTGTTGATATTTAAAGAATTAATTAAATAAGCTCCTACCCAGAAAACAGCCAGCCAGCGACAGGAGTTGAGATCAAAGATGGACGTACTATTTGGCCGGCGACGCCAATAAAGTATCAATCCTACTAAGGGAATAAGTAACAGAGGCCAAGAAATGTGTTCGGGTAAGTGCTTACCGTAGTAAATCCAAGCGTCGATCGTATTGATGGCCGGATCTCCTTCGGCGATCGCAGAATCCACCGTTGCGCGTTTTCCCCCGGTCAAAATTAACAGCCAATTGGTTTTCGCCCACGGCCCAAACACCGCCACCGACAGCAACAAAGCACCAGTTAATTGACCTAATCTTCCCCAAGCTTTTTGCCGCACAGCACCCACAGCCAACCACACAATCGGGGTAAACAGAAATAATACGGTAGTGTGTTTAACTAATATTGATAAACCGAGAGAAATCCCAAACGCGATCGCCCAAAAGAAAGACGACGGCGAGAGTGAGGGAGTGGGGGAGGGGGAGAGGGGGAGATCCGGAGAATGGGGAAAATCTTCCTTGATTTCTCTTCCTTCTTCCTTCTTCCTTCTTCCTTCTTCCTTCTTCCTTCTTCCTTCTTCCTTCTTCCTTCTTCCTTCTTCC
>NZ_JAUBSH010000109.1:0-22057 GCF_036704705.1 Microcoleus sp. K1-B1
TGAGTTACCTCAGTAGATATATTCTTTTTGTTTACTTATCTTAACATAGTTCGGTTTTTTTGCGCCGACCTACTTACTCCCTTAAAAGTGCTAATTGCTAATGATGATAAAAACCCAGAAATTGCCGCACAAATTGCCAGTGCTTTGGCAAATAACTCGGAAATTTTAGGGGTAATCGGGCATTTTGGTTCAGATACAACGCTAGCAGCCAGCAAGATTTACCAGCAACAACAATTAGTAGCAATTTCTCCGACAAGTACGTCGGTGCAGCTTTCAGGAGTTGGCAGCAATATATTTCGCACAGTGCCGAGCGATCGGTTTGCGGCTAATGCTCTTTCCCGCTATATGCTGGGAAAATTGCAAAAGCAAAAAGCTGCTGTATTTTTCAATTCTGCCAGCAGTTACAGCAAATCTTTAAAAAATGAATTCACTACGGCTATTTACGGAGATGGAGGACAAATAGTAGGCGAATTTGACTTTGCTAATGGGAATTTTAATGCTGCCGATAGCGTTAAAAGTGCGATCGCCCAAGGAGCAGAAGTGATTATGTTAGCATCCAATTCAGCCACGCTTGACCAAGCTTTGCAAGTAGTGCAAGTAAACGCCAAACGGCTGCCATTACTAGCAGGAGACGATGCTTATACTGCTAAAACACTGCAAATCGGTGGCGCAGCAGCAACAGATATGGTGCTGGCTGTTCCTTGGCACATTCTCGCAGATCCACAGTCAAACTTTCCCCAAACATCCAAACAACTTTGGAATGCTGAAGTAAGTTGGCGCACCGCTTTAGCCTACGATGCGGCGATCGCGTTGAGTGTCGGTTTAGGGCGCAATCCGACTCGTACAGGCATTCAGCAAGCTTTATCGGCGTCAGATTTTTCGGCAAATGGAGCATCGGGCCCGATTCGGTTTTTACCTTCGGGCGATCGTAATCGCGCAGTTCAGTTAGTAACTGTTAAACCCGGAAATCGCACCAGTTACGGTTACGATTTTGTGCCGATATCCGGTTTGTAAACTATTGGCGATCGCCAAATGTAGGTTATAATGTTCATTGGTAAGTTCGAGGGCTGGTCAAGGAGAAAGGCTTACAAGATGAGTAGTTATCTGCAACTAGAAAACTTGTATGGTAAAAGATCGGTTTCATGGTGTTGTTAAGACTGCTTTAGAAAAGCAAGGTTGGCAGATTACGGCCGATCCCTATGAAATTAATGTTGATGATGTAGATTTTGAGATTGATTTAGCGGCGGAACAACTGTTAGCCGCCCAGCGAGATCATCAGAAAATAGCTGTAGAAGTTAAAAGTTTCATTAGCCCATCCAATGTTTCAGATTTTCATACTGCATTGGGACAATTTCTCAATTATCGCGATGCGCTTGAAATTATTGAACCCGATCGCCGCCTCTATCTAGCGGTGCGAGTGCCAATTTATGAAAGTTTCTTTCAACGACGGTTTATTGTGGCTGCGCTTGGGCGATATCAACTACGATTGATGATTTATGATGTGCAACAGGAGGTTATTGTTCAATGGCTATAGAGCAATATCGGCAATACATTCGTCATCTTCTTTCAGAACGGCGAGAGCGGATTTCGATACAACGCAATGCCCAAGAATACGAAGTGCAAACCCTTTTTGATACTGAGCAAGATCATTATCAACTTCTGTATGTTGGTTGGCGTGGAAATAGACGCGATTTTGGCTGTATTCTGCATCTTGATATCAAGGGTGGAAAAATTTGGATTCAGCATGACGGTACTGAAGTCGGAATTGCGAACCAACTCGTCGAACTGGGAGTGCCTAAAGAAGATATTGTTTTAGCATTCCATGAACCCGATGTACGCCAATTTACTGATTTTGGCACAGGGGAAGCGATCGCCCTCAGTTTCGGGTAGCTAAATTAGGTGTAACCGATGAGGCGAAGGAGTTATTTCTGCTACATAAGATTGACATAAATATGACTTACGCAAAAAACCCGGTTGAGCGGAAAAATAGTGGAGTTCTCGCCTGAGAGATTGACGGAGAAACCGGGCTTTTGCCCCTGGATACATCCCGGAATGATAAATCTAAAATTTTCCATTCATGTCCCCACAAAATTAGGTATAAGTAGTTAATAAAAATTAATTATATATTTTCCCCCAAAGCCTCGAAAGATATTTGACACTGCCGCAACTCTATTTTCCCATACTTACTTCTGTTTGATTACTACCAAAGTAATGTCATCAAATACTTTTTGCTCCCCGATGTATCGCCGCACGTCATCAATAATAGCTTGCTTGATTTCTGCTGCTGACTTTTCCCTGTGAAGGGCAACAAGTTCAATCATTGGCTCGATACCGTATTCCTTTTGATTCATATCAAAAGCTTCGGTAATTCCATCTGTGTAGAGTACGACAACATCCCCGGAATTTAATTGTATTTCAGTAGTAGCAATGAAATCGGCAATATCTGGTTCTAAGGCGATGGGAAAGCCTAACTCCATCGTGTCAATCCGCTCTACTTCGCCGCCGTCACGCACGACAATCACCTCTTCGTGCTGTCCGCTCAAACGCAGGATGTTGTCCCCCCGATATTCCAGCAAAGAAAGGCTCATACTTTTCCCGCAATTCATGCGCTCTACGTTGTCAAAAAGCGTTTGGTTGACTGTCTGCAATAATTTAACTGGGTCGGTTTCATTGTGAACCAACAAAGTGCGAATTGCTGTTTGCGCCATAATCATTAACACGCCGCTTTCTAAACCGTGTCCTGTCACGTCACCGATGCCAATTGTGGCTTTACCGCCGTGCTTTAGTACGTCGTAGTAGTCGCCGCCAACTTCATCAGCCGGTTCCATGAATGCAGCAATTTCTAGCCCTGCTATTGACTCTAATTCCTGCTGGTGAGGCAAAATCATTTGTTGCAGGCGCCGGGTTACGTCTAGTTCGGCACTCATGCGAAGGTTTTCTACTTTTAGCCGATCGTTCAAAACCAATATTTCTGCATTAGCTTGAGCTAACTGTGCGGTGCGATCTTCTACTTTTTGCTCTAAAGTTCGGTTGTAATCTTCTAATTGTTCGTAGAGACTTGCATTTTCAATGGAGATAGCGGCTTGAGCTGCGATGATTTTTAAAGTTTCCACTCTTTCCGAGGTAAATGCGCCGATCGCCAAGTTATTTTCTAAGTAGAGAATTCCACCTAGTTTGCCTTGATTGAGTAGGGGGGTGCAGAGGATCGATTTGGGTTGAGTAGCGGTAATGTAAGAATCCCCAGTAAATAGTCCTTCATCGGTGGCGTTATTTAATACTACATTTTCGTGGCTGCGAGCGACGTAGTTAACTATGGCGGTTGACAGCAGGGGAATTCCGGTGGCAGGATCTACAGAATCTACGGGAATGGATTGCATAATGGTAATGCTCTCGCATTCTACTGCTGCTTCGGCTTCAATCGCCCAACTCCCGCCTTTATCCAGAATGAGAAAACCTTTTTGGGCGCCTGCGTTTTCAATCACAGTTTTCATCACCTGGTTTAACAATTGTTCGAGAACGATTTCACCGGAGATAGCTTGGGATGCTTTCATTACTGCGGCAAAATCTAGCGATTCGCCGGAATTACTACCAGTTGTGGTGATTGGATTGATGGTATTATTTTCAGTAGCTGTTCGGGTTGAACCAAGCCACTGGAAATATTTTTCATCTAAATCTTCTACTTTGTGTTTGGCTCCCCAGATTTGATAACCTTGGTATGCTTTTTTTAAATAAATTTGGGCAAAGTCAGATTTTTCTTGGGCAAACCAAAACTTGGCGGCTAGTTCGTTGGCGAGTGCTTCATCCTGAATAAACTCATTTTCTTTAGCCAATTTAATCGCTCGATCGTATAAATCGATCGCTTCATACCACTTACCCGATATTCTGGTCATTTCTGCGGCGACTAAAAGATACTTATGCAGAAAATTTTCCTGGCAATTATTTGCCCAGTTTTGCATTTGTGCTTGGTTAGCCTCGATTTGAGTCCAGTATTCTTGTTGCTCTTTTGGAGAAACAGATGGATGGAGTGCAGCTAAAATCAGGGAATAGTAAAAGTTGTAAGTAGAAGCTTGAATAGTGCCAGAAATAAACGCTAATAGTTCCTGCGCCTTGACTATAGATGCTAATGCTAATTGCAACTCGCCATATAAATAGAGAACTTGAGCCTTGAAAATGTAATAATAGCAGATTGCGTTTGGGGTTCGGCTAACTTCCTCTTGATTTAGATAATCGGATTCGTCAATTTCATCGCAGCTAAAATAAAGCTGATCTTGCGTTTGTCCGAGCAGGTTTTGTAAGATTATTTTCTGTCCCAAGGTGCAATCAACAGACCATTGGTTTTGGGTCTTTTGACAGAAAGGGAGAATGTCAGATGCCTCTTGAGGAAGTAAAGATAGATTTTTGCCTTGGTAAATTCCATTTAATAAAGTATGAGTCATGCTAAAGCCAGCATATTGAAGCATACCCGACTGTAGCCCAGCTTCAATTGATTCTGCGTTAATATTTTCAGTTTGCTTGATATGCTTAACCCATGACCCAGAAAAATTGGCAAGTAAATTAGCTGTTTGACTTATAGAGTATGAATCATCGAATTTTTTACTTAACTGATATCCTAGCAGGGTGAGTTCGTAACTTAACTGATAGTTTCCTAACATTGCCTGTAGCATACCAAATATACCGTAGCTAATTGCAGATTTGGATGTATGGCCGTATTCAACGCTCATATTGGCAGATTTAGCCATTACAACACCAGCAATTTGGGGAGCGCCTAAGTAGCTTGGCGGTAACATTTTTATCAATAGCTCTAAAGCCATCTGCTTGATCGGGTCTTCCATTTCTGGATTGTCAATCAGCGAAGCAACTTCTCGTTTTCCTAAACTTTCGCTAAACTTACCTAATTCAGTTTCAACAGCTTTGTTAAAGTCGCCATCTGGAAAGTCGATGCCCAATTGTGCTAAAGCTGTTCGACCGACTTGAATCGCCTCCAAGTATTTGCCCTGCATGGTATATAGTTCGATTAGTAAATAATAGAATTCCGAGCGTTCGATTCCCGATTTTGCTTGCTGGAGTGACTGTTCGATTAAAGCTTGAGATTGCTCAAAATTTCCATTGAGATACTCGACTTCTGCGAGTTCTTTGTAAAGGTCGAGCGCCATCGCGTAACGCTCTTGCCAAATGTCTCCGGGAAACACATCATTGGCAAGAATTAGATAGTCTCTGGATGCCGTATATGCAGTTGCTTCGTTGGCTTTTTTACCAGCGCGTAAATTTAATTGTGCCAGTTCGATTTTTTCGGACTCTCTCTCCAGTAACCCTCGACCTTTATTGAGATGATCGACTAAGGTAAACAGTTTTTCTCCTAACTCTGCTTTACCAAGTTTGGTCAGCAATAATCTGCCAATTTGAAGATGTACGGACTGCTTGCGATCGTCATCAATTAGTGCATAAGCCGCCTGTTGTACGCGATCGTGTTGAAACTTATATTCCTCGATGATTAACGCAGATTCGAGCGGTGTTTCTGAAGATGTAGTTTCTAGAGATGAGGTAGGCTGAATTAAACCTAACTGAATTGCTGTTAAGAGATCCTGACAAGTTTTTTCAGCGGATTCTTGACAAATTTTGCAGAGAGTCGTGAGATCGAAGCGATTGCCAATGCAAGCAGCTAAATACAATGCTTGTTGAGTTCCTTTTGACAGTTTCCTCAGTTTTTCGATCATCAAGTCAACTACATTGTCTGTGATGCCCAAAGCTTCTATTTGAGCGATATCCCACTGCCAAGATTTCCCGGTGCGATCGAAATTTACTAAGTTTTCTTCATAAAGAGTTTTGAGAAATTCATTAATAAAAAATGGATTTCCAGATGTTTTATTATCGACCAATTCTGCTAGTGGTTTAACGTTTTCTCGATCCTGGTGAAGCGCATCCGAAATCAGTTGAGTGATTTCTTCAACTTGCAGAGGAGTGAGGATAATTGTGTTGACGATCGCGCCTTGTTCTGCTAAGCGATCCCGCATTTTGATTAAAGGATGATTGAGATCGACTTCGCGATCGCGATAAGCACCGATGCACATTAGATAGCCCAAATCGCGCTCGCTCATTATCAGTTCCAGCAACTTGAGTGTTGCAGAATCAGCCCATTGCAAATCGTCAAGGAAGATAACTAAAGGGTGCGCTTTCTGGCAAAAAACTTGCAGGAAATTTAGGAAGACTGTATTGAATCGATTTCGGGTTTCTGTGGGTTCTAGAAGCTGCACGGGAGGCTGAGAACCGACAATTTGTTCGATTTCGGGGATGACATCAATTATGACCTGTCCGTTAGCTCCAAAAGCAGCTAAGAGTTTTTCTCGCCACTGAGCTAATTGAGCATCGTTTTCACTCAGCAGTTGTTGAACTAAAGACTTAAATGCAGATGCGATCGCAGAATAGGGAATATTGCGCTGAAACTGATCGAATTTACCAGAAAGAAAGTAACCGCGTTGTTGGGTAATTGGTTTGTAGAGTTCTTGTACCAGCACTGATTTACCAATACCAGCATAACCACCCACCAACACCATTTCAGTTGACCTGTGACTTGTTCCTTCCGCAATTCTTTGAAAGGTTGAAAGTAACGTTTCTATTTCCGCTTCTCGTCCGTAAAGTTTTTGCGGAATTGCGAAGCGATCGGAAATCTCGTAACGAACAAGAGGGAAATCTAAAATCTCTCCGTTTTGCTGTAACTGAGTTAAACATTCGTTTAAATCTCCTTTCAATCCCAAGGTATTCTGATACCTATCCTCTGCTGTTTTAGCCAGCAACTTCATAACAATATTGGAAACAGCGATGGGAACTTCTGGAGCGAGTTCGTGGGGAGGAATCGGCTGTTTGGCAATATGACAGTGAACTAATTCCAACGGATCGTCTGTTTCAAACGGAAGTCTCTGGGTGAGTAACCGATAAAAAGTTGCGCCTAGAGAGTAAAAATCTGTGCTGCGATCGAGGGCACGATTCATTCTGCCCGTTTGCTCCGGCGACATATAAGCTAAAGTCCCTTCTATAAGATGGGGATTTTTAATTGTTGGATTTTCGCGGGTAAATTTTGTAGAAATGCCAAAGTCAATAATTTTGACTTGTCCGGTTTGGGGATTGTAAACAATATTAGAAGGGTTGATATCTTTATGGATAATATTAGCAGCATGAATCTCGCCAAGTCCGCGTGCAATCTGGATGGCAATGGAGAGAAATTCTACAAGCGAAAATGTTTGGGATTGTGTTAAAATATCTAGTGAGTGTGCCCCAAAATCCTCCAAAACCATAGCCAGGGTATTTTTATAGGGCAATAAGTCATAGACTTTGATTGCACCATCGATTTGGAGGGAGCGGGTAATTTCGTATTCTTGTTTGTATCGAGTTAGTTCTGAGGGACTGGGATAATCTTCCTTGAGAATTTTCAGGATAACGGGATGATGGCGAGATTTATGGACAGCCCGATACACCAATGAATTAGAGCTTTCGTAAATCTTGGAGAGAATCTGGTAGTTGTCCATTTCAGTCATTGGTGTCAATTTAAGATAGAAATTCTCGATCGATCTCGCTTTTACCTGAGTCTCGATCCCCCTAAATCCCCCTGAAGAAGGGGGGCTTTTAGTTGTTTCCAGTCCCCCACTTCTTAAGAGGGGCTAGGGGGGATCGATATCTCATGGTCAAACAGCTATCTCTAACTGCGTTTGACCTGTTTGTTAACAACTATGCTCCAAGCCATAAAAACGAGCAGGGTTATCCCAAACAATTTTATGCACAATTTCCTGAGAAAGTTGCTCTTCTAGAGCCACCACTTCCTTAACCACATCGGGCTGATGATCCATGTGAGGATAATCAGAGCCAAAGATTAAGTTATCTGAACTGATCGCGTTTATTAGTTGGGCTAAATAAGGCTCGGAAGGCTCGATCGCAATAAAGCACTGGCGACGAAAGTATTCCGATGGCTTCATTTTGACACGATCGACCACTTCCCATTGCAAATCTTCATATTCGCGATCGAGCCGCCACAGCCAGTAGGGAAGCCAGCCACAGCCAGACTCTAGCAATCCTACTTTCAGTTTAGGATGACGCTCTAAGACACCGCCTTCGATCAAGGAAAGCAGCGCCATCATTTGTTCCATCGGATGAGAGCAAGCGTGGAGGGCAAAACGAGTTTGAAAGCGATCGCTTCCCGCAGTAGGCGATCGGCTGTGAGTCCCTTCGTGTAAACTAACAGCAATTCCCAACTCTTCACACGCCGTCCAAAAAGGTTCGTAAGCGCGATCGCTCAGTAGTCGCCCTTTTACAGGATTAGGACGTAAAAAAACTGCTTTCGGGTCAAAATCAGCGATTCGTTGTAATTCCGATACCATTTCTTCAATTTCATGTCGAGCTAAAGTTGCGAAACTGCGATCGGTCTAACTGCCCTATTCCTCTCAAAAACAGCCCTCGGTTTCAAAGCAATTCTCAACAACAGCCACAGCGATCGCCATTCTCCGGGAGTTTCCTGCCGCTGCCACTGGCCCGGGCGACAGTACAGCATTTCGATCAAACAGCGGTGCTGCCTAATATTCAGGCGATCGAACGCAATTCGCACAGTGGGAAATTCCACCAAACTGCACTCTTTTCCATCCCGAAAACTCGACTCCAACTGAGATTTATCGCTCACCAACTCAATCTTAGCCACAGGAATAAAACAGTTCTCTTCCATAATTTCCAGAGTCGCCGAATCGCAATCAATCAAACCTTTAGCCAAACGACGCTCAGTGCCCAACTCAACAACAGATGGCGCTAGCGCTCTCCTTGCTTTGACTGCCGCACTGCGAGGGAGCGCTTTTATTTTACCCTGGGATAAACTTGTCGGAACGGCATATTTTTGGAAAATCTCTGCTGGGGTCAAACTCTCTTTACTACCCTTACCTTTCACCGCAAAACTTGGCCACTGCGTCAGAGCAACTTCCGCGCCACTTTCCGAAATTACAGTGGTTACACCCCAAAAACTTTTACCGCCAATATTCAATTGTACAACCAGGCGTAAATTGAACCATTCGTAAATGTCCGGCTTAGGAATATCCACCAAAATCAGCAAGGCAATCCCCAACATCAGCAGGTTGTACGCGCTCCAAATCCATCCCAAACTCATTCCTTTTGACAAATTTGCACTTTCTGATATTGACTGTACGGTGCCAACATTTTTAACTAAATTAATGTTTAAATTGTGCCACAAACTGAACCCTGTAGCTGCAAACAAGACAATCAAAGGCCATCCCAAATTCCAGTTAAAACGAAAGCGATCGCTCGCCATTCCTTTTGGCGTCACCTGAAACCCTTTCCCAAAGGGATTCAGCATGGAACTCACCACCGTCACCGCTAAAGGAATACACTGAACAAACGAATAAACATCCGAAAGCAAAGCCGAACCCGATCGGCGGTTCAGCCAAGAAAACACAGTAAGTTGCACAAAATAGTAAGGCAGGAAAAAGTACAGCAATTCCCGTGCACTTGCCCGCAAAGGAATGATGCCGAAAAACGAATAACCTAAAGGGATCAACAGATATAAAACCTTGGTTAAACTGGTAAACCAGTGCAGCAATCCTTCCAAATGAGACAGCCTTTGTACGAATCTGAGACCGCGAATTGTTAAAGGATTGGAATCAATAAAAAATGCCTGAAGGGTGCCGCGCGCCCAGCGTAGCCTTTGATTTAGATGAGCCTCTATATTTTCAGCCGCCAAACCAGCACTCAATTTTTCATCTAAATAAACTAAGCGATATCCGGTTGCTGACAGCCGAATTCCGGTAAAATAATCTTCGCAAATTGAATCTGTGACCAAGCCTCCCGCTGCTTCTAAAGCACTCCGCCTCACAACAAAAGATGTACCGCAACAAACCACGCTGTCGGCGCTGTCTTTGATGATTTCAATTTGTCGGTAAAAGATTTCTTCTTCCGGGGCGAGCACATTTTCTAAACCTAAATTACGGGAGATGGGGTCGTGGTTATAAAAGCTTTGCGGTGTTTGAACGAGGGCAATTTCGTGATTTTGAAAAAATCCAACTGTGCGAGTTAAAAAGTTTTTAGTGGGAATAAAGTCGGCATCGAAAACTACAATTAGTTCTCCATTAGTTAAGGCTGTGGCATGATTAATGTTTCCAGCTTTGGCGTGAGTATTATCGGGTCTGGTTATATACTCGCATCCCAGTTCTTTTGCCAGAAACTTGATTTCAGGTCGCTTGGTATCGTCGAGCAAATATACTTTTTTGTTGGGATAATCTAAAGCTTGACAGCCGATTACACTGCGCCGTAAAATAAAAGCCGGTTCGTTGTAAGTTGGGATCAAAATATCTACCGGCGGGGTGAAGTTTCCAGCTTCAACTGCAACTGCCATGCGATCGGCTTCTCGACGCCGGTCTTTCATTCTCAGCATTAAATACAGTTGAATACTGGTGTTAAAAACCAGTAGCATTTCTAGGAAAAACAGCCCTAAACTAAAGATACCGTTGAGGGGATCGGTTAAATTTAGAGTAGCGAGCGATCGCCATAAAACGTAGCGAATGGTTAAAGCCATAACTATTGCCACTACCACAGCGCGCGACCATTTCTGCGGTTGAGGCGAAATTTTAATTGCCGCTAAAGCAACGGAGACAAGCGCGATAGTCGGCACTAACAGATACATCTTGCTTGTAGCAGGCACTTGCAGCCACACAGGCGGGTTTTGCTGCCAAGTGTTGATTGTGGCAAAAATACCGCTGACTGTACCTTCACGGGCAAACCAGGCTGCGGCGATCGCACCTGCGAAAGCAACCGCCCCCAACACGACTAGCGTTGCCGTCGGCACCCGCGAAATCTGCCAAAAGTGGCGTTTCAAGTCTTGAAAACCAAATCTTGAAGTTGTCATAAAATAATTTTAAAGTTCCGATCGTGCATGCAACAGTAAGGGTTTCCTGCTGTCCACTTTTTAATTCAGTTGAAAAATTCCGACACACCCCAATTATTCTCTTTACATTTTTTAACATTCTGACAATTGATATGATAATTCATCTTGCTTACTATTGCCAAACTTCTTAGCGAGTCCAAACCTGGCCAAATATAGCAGAAGGAAGAAGGAAGAAGGAAGAAGGCTTTAGTTACCTAGGAGAGAAGTCAATCGATTTTAGATTTTAGATTTTAGATTTTAGAATTGAAGCATTGACCCCACGGATAAATTCGGGGGCTTGTATCCTGGATGCTTTCAGTCAGAAGCAATCTTCGGCAAGGATTTCAGCAATTAAGAACCTCCTAATTTACCTGTTGCAGCAATGTCAGCAACAGGCTTTCGGGCCTGTTCCACAATAAAAAATATTTCTTTTGGGCCGTTTCTGCGACGCCACCCATAAAAAGCTTATTGAAAATGCTGCCACATCTTAGTCCTAAGCGTCGGGCGCGCTTGCTATAGTTCAAAAAAAATTATCTTGTCTACAAATCAAAGAGGATTGCTATATCAAACTATAGCAATCCATAGGATTTAATAATTAGACGAATTTAACATCTAACTAAAGGTAGATTAATTTTATATTAATTTAAAAAAATTACCGCGATCGCAGCCCAAAAACCCAGCCATCACAGAACTAATCAGCAATTTCTAATTGCGAGATTGCATAGCGGGCGACAGCCAAACTAACTCTGGCTTGTTCTATTTCCGACAATTGGGCCCAAGGTTTTTTAGTAGCCATGACCAATTCCCCCCCTTCCGAATCAACATCTCGCATGGCATAAGCCAAAGGACGTGCCAACACCTGCAAATCTTCCTCAGCCCACTGAGGCAAAATATCTAAGACGCACTCTACCATTTGGTCAGCTAAAGATTGATACTTAACAGTTGCGTTTTGCACGCTTTGAGCGATGCTCGCCAGAAAATCTTGAGGAACGCGGGCAAATTTCTCGCGCAAAGACTTTTGCAAAGCAGTCGTCAGCCAAACTTGTTCTAATTGCGAAAATAAAACTTGCGACTTCAGGGCAATATCGCTGTCGCTGAAGGAATCAGATAGCGCAAATTCCTGTTCTAGGGCAGCTAAATAAGATTCGGATTCAAGCTGTGCAGGATTCCAGGGGTAAGCAACATCAGTCTGAACAATTGTGGCGAGAAGTTCCATCTGGGCCTGAGTTTGTGAGTCGCGAAAATATTCAGAATCAGTAGATTGGGTAGCCATGATGTAATACCTAAGTAGGAAAAGGAAAAGACAGAAGGGGGACTGTGCCAAGAGCTAGTTGCGAGCTATCAGTGGTAAATAACTCTTTTAAATTCAGACTGGACACTCAACGCCCAGAACTTTGCTGTGCCAGTAGCCGCTTGCCTTCATTAGCTACACCCGCACCTTAATTAGTTCCGCAATCAGTCTCACTGTACCCCGAAGTTTTAGGAACCTCAATAGTGAACTCAAAAATCTGACCTTGAGAACTGCCAAATTTTAGCTGAGTCCCGCTGCGTAGCAACAATTCTTGGTGGTGAACTCTCTGCCATCCCTCAGAACCCAAAACTAGAGTCCCGTAGCGAGAAAAATCGCGCAGGAAGTAGCTAGGTTCTTCCCGGCTATCTCCGATCGTGTTGCGGCAGAAAATCTCGGCGTGTTTTTGAGAAACCCACTGTTCTCGAATCACTACGTCGTTTTCTTCCCAGCGTCCGACTCGAACCATACCTGCGCGAATCGGCCAAACCTGATTGGTCGAGTCAGTGGATTTGCCATTGGGTCGATCGCGCCCCCGCAAATAAGCACAAGACGGCAACCGTCCCAGCCAAGTAGAAGAATTTAAAGGCAATTCAGTTTTGAGGTCATCTACCGGCTCAGTTAGCTGACCGTCAAACTCAGGGTGCATATACAGCACAGGCAGCGTCCAAGCCGGTTGATTGAACTTGTAGAGCGTTAGTAACTGCTGTCTGGCGACGGCGACGGCCCGATCGATCGACATCCGTCCGGCCAAAGCTTGGGCAAAAGTTTGGATAAAACTCAGGGCCTCGCGATCGGCGATCGAGTCCCGCATCCCCAACACCGCAGGCACCCCGTGATGGATCAGTACCTCAGCCAAACTGCTGCGGGCGATCGCCTGTTGCTGGCCGTTAGTCGAGTGCAACCTCTCCACCGCCGGCTGAGCTCCCCAGCAGGCATTAAACACCGCCAGAGTCACGCGACACCGAACTAATACCTGAGCTAGTTCAGTGCCATTAATCGCCGTTTCCGGCCCCAAAAACAGCAAACCTCCGTCGGGGCCCGGTATCCCGTGGCCTGCGTAAAACAGAATGTTGTAAGCTTGCGTTTCCAGGCGAGAAATGAGTTCCGCCGGAGTAGGTTCGATCAGAGTATCGACGCGACTCGGAACGCTGATGTCAAAATATTTGCCGCTGTCGTCGGTTTGAAAAGCACTTTCCAGAACACCAGCTAGGGCGAGTGCTTCTGCTTCCAACTGCAAATGACGGTTATTGCTGCTGGAAAATTGAGAATTAGCACCGCGGCCGGGTTCTGCTTGTCCCAAAACTAGCAAAATGTTGAGCGACTCCGCAGGATGCAGGGGTGGCAAAGGTTCAACATTGCTGGTAGTGCGGCTGAACAGCAGTTGCTGCGACAGAGAAATTGCCGGTTGACCGGCTTGAGGCTGCATAATTTCCCAAGGTAAAGCAATTAAATACGGTTCGCGCAAGTCTACGCGCACTCGCAGGGGTAGATTTTGTCCGATCGCGATACCTTTACTTTCCTGGAGACTACCCTGAATCGGCCCTTCAAACAGCCACTGCCAAAGATTAATCCCCAAATGCTGCATCAGGCGACTGCTGTAGCTTGCCGGTGGCCGAGGCTGATGCTGATCCCCTTTGTTGCCCCACCCCCGTTGACCGAGGTGGAGCGGCACAGAGGGCGCCGCTGGAGCGAGGTCTAGCGACTGAGGACTTCGTTGTTCAGTTTCTGCCAGTATATTCTGGTTATTTTCTGGCGAGACGAAACTGCCATCAGGATTTAGGGGCAATTCGTGAATTGTCCCGGAGGGCGAAAACATTTCCTGCCAAGCTTTCCAAGATTGGGAGAGGGTATCTGGCCACATACAGTCGTGGTGAACGTACCCGCTGGGATAAGGAGCTTGTAGAACCCAAGTGGCAAAATGGTTTGCCCCAGCGGTTCTCAGGCGAGCGATCGCTATACTGAGGCAAGGACTTTCAGGGCGCGCCATTCACAACTACCGACTCTGGATATAGGGTTGGATTGAGTTTCTCTATTTGTAGTTTATCGGGTTTGGGGTGCGATCGAGTGCGTGAGATTGCTTTGGGACGTTTCACTTTTACTTAGTGCCCAAAAATTTATCTAAATTCGGTAAATCTACCCAAGTTCCCGTAGCATTCGACTCCTGGGTCAAATCCATCAACAACTGCGAGTAAACTCCTTCTCTGAGGGACGGTATCAAAGATTTACCAGCATCTATTGCTTCTACCCACCTATCTACTACTCGAATAAACGGTGCAATTCTCCCGTCTGGATAAACTTGAGGAAACTCCAATCTTTGAGGAATTTTGATTTCAGCTAAAGGTTCTCCACCTTGGGAACCCCACAAGCGAAATCCGTGGACGTAATCTTGCTGGTTATCGCTTCCTAACACCAACGTACCCTTACTCCCGTATATTTCCACCCAGTGTCCCCGCCCTTGATAAGTAACAGAACTCAAACAAACTTGACAAGGAGTTCCCCGGGCTAATTCCAACATCAACGTGCAAGAATCATCTGCATCAACTAATTTTAACTTTCCCGAATCATTGGGATCAGGGCGCCGCGAAATTCCTGTAATCAATTGCCCAGAAAGCCTTTGGGGCGGGCCGAACAGCCAGCTAATATAATCAAAAACGTGAGAACCTGTCGCGCCCAAAACTCCGCCGCCGCGCTCTTTTTGCGCGTACCAATTCCAGGGGCGACTCGCATCAGCGCGACTCGATACCAGCCAATCAATCTTAATTAAACGCTTTTCTCCCACATATTCTGCTGCCAATAATTCTGCTAGCATTTGCCATGCGGGGATGAAGCGAAACTCAAAGTCCATTGTGGCAATTGCTCTCGAACCACCATTTTTAAAATCGGTTTGAGATTCGTTGTTGGCCAATCGGTAAAGTTCCCTGGCTTCATTTGCTGTCAGGGCTGTGGGTTTTTCTAATAATAAATGCTTGCCTGCTTCCAAGACGGTTTTTGCCATTTCATAATGCAAAAAGGGCGGTGTGGAAATGCTGACGCCCGCTACTTCTGGGATCGCTACTATATCGGCGATCGAGTCGCAAGCGTAGGGGATATTGTGGGTAGAGGCGAGATCCTTTGCTTTGTCTAAATTCCGGTGGTAAACAGCCACAACCTCTGTCCGGTGATGGGCCTGGAATCCGGGAAGGTGCACTTTTTGACCGAAACCGGTACCGACTACTGCAACGCCAATTTTTGACATAATTTAATAATTGGGAATTGGGAATTGGGAATTGGGAATTGGGAATTGGGCATCGGGCATCGGGCATCGGGCATCGGGCATCGGGCATCGGGTATTGGGAATTGGTCATTGCTAATTAGTAGTAAATAAGCAATAACTAATAACGACTAACCAATGACTAATGACTAATGACTAATGACTAATGACTAACTACCCATTCAATTACTTGTTTGCCCAAACTAACGCCGTCAAACAAGTCAATTTCTCTGATCCCTGTAGGGCTGGTGACATTAACTTCCGTGAGATAACCGCCAATAATATCAATGCCGACAAAGTACAGTCCGTCCCGTTGCAGCACTGGTTCTAACTGAGAGCAAATTTGCAGTTCGCGATCGGTAATTTCTGTTTTTGCGACTCGGCCGCCGACGGCCATGTTGCCGCGAAATTCATTGCCAGTGGGAATGCGGTTGATAGCACCAATGGGCTTGCCGTTCAACAGCACTATCCGCTTGTCTCCCTCTTTGGCTTCCGGCAGATAAGTCTGAACCATCACTGGAATTTGCCCTTGTTGAGTGCTAATTTCGACCAGGGAGTTGAGATTGCGATCGCCCGCTTCCAAAAACAAAATGCCCTCGCCAGCTTTGCCTCCCAAGGGTTTAAGAACTGCTGCTCCTTTTTTCTCAACAAATTGCCGAATTACCTGCTTGTTTTGAGAAACAATTGTCTCAGGAATCGCTCCCTCAAATTGCAAAGCATACATCTTTTCATTCGCCGCCCGCAATCCTTTGGGACTGTTAACTACCAAAGTTTTAGCCGGATCGATGCCATCTAGAAGGTAAGTAGCGTAGAGGTAAGGAATGTTGACTGGGGGATCTGTTCGCATAAATACTGCGTCCATTGCTTCCAGAGGCTGCAAAGTAGACTGTTCTAACTGATACCAAGCCTCAGTCGCCTCCCAGCGTCCATCTACCACTTTTACTGGCGTGAGGGCTACCCGACTGAGCATTGCCCAAGTTTTGCCGCCGATGACGCTTAGTTCGTTGGCTTGAGTCGCCCACACTTCGTGACCCAACTCTTGAGCTGCCTCCATCAGCGCTACGCTGGTATCGTGTCCTGGAATTAGTCGCGCGAGGGGATCGATGATGAATGCAAATTTCATTGTCAATTAAAATTAAGAATTGGTCGCAGGAAAATTTGGGCTAACTGAAAATTCGACAGGGAATGCCTCATTTTGCTGCTAGCAGCGGGTCTAGCTGGCCTTGAGCATCGAGTTTGTGGATTTCGTCGCAGCCACCTATGTGTTGGTCGTTAATGAATATTTGTGGCAGGGTGCGGCCTCCGTTGGCTCGATCGCTCATTTTAGCCCGTGCCGCTTCATCTCCGTCGATCGCGTACTCTGTAAAATCAATCCCTTTTCGCTTCAGCAGTGCTTTGGCACGAATGCAAAACGGGCAGGTTCTCCAAGTGTAAATTTCTACTTTAGGGGTCATGGGACGCTCAAACAATAACAATATTTTTTAATTGTAATCTTAACCCTAGTGCGGACTGTTTTTAGCTCCTAGGCTGAAACCCTCGATTTTTCCTTGGTAGCCAACTTGCCTTGGAGCCTTGAAACCCTTATTCTACGGTTCCCTATAAAAAACTGTCCGAAGGATTGATCTTAACCAATCTTATTTTAATTTTTATATTTTAATTTTGATTATATATAGCAACATATAGCCACCTTATCTTTTGCACCGGAGGTTATTTATTGCTGAAACCCTTGCAGGGAAGTGCATTTGCCTTCTTCCTTTTTTTTACCCTGATTTAAGTCGCTATCGCTTTCTTCCTTCAACATCCGGCTTTATTTGCAGCGCACAAGCGAGGTGTCAAGTTATTTTTTATACAATATTTTATTTTTTATATAAATTTAAGTAAACAAATACCCATGCTTAAAAAAACGGAGACATTGTAGAGGCAAACAGGACATTGTAAAGGCAAACAGGTTGGTCATCAGCCTGCCTAGCGCTGCGGACCAACCTGATTGTTTCGCTTTCTGCACGAACAGATCATTCCTGCACCTGTCAGTAAGACTGCGATCGCAGTACCCGGTTCAGGAATAGAAGTTGTGTCTCTCGAAGGTGGGGTTCTGTATCTTTCAGACAAACCCCCCTCGGTCGCCAATTGCGGGCCGGGTTCCGTTGTTGTTGATGTCTGGCTGGAGGCACAGGCAGTAGAATAATTTCCCGGGCCGCAGACATCTACTTGTGCTGAAGCCGGAGGGGCGGCAGCTAGATAGTAAAACGCTGTTGCCATTGTGGCCGAGAGTCCAATTGCTAGTTTTGCCAGTGGCGTACACATAACTATTTAGTTAAACAGTGGTAAAATCGAAAAATAGAAATAGTCCTAGAGATTAGCGCTGTACGACGGGCAAGGATTTGAGAGTTCTTACCATAAATGGATGTATTCTCTCGCGAACGTCTGTAAAAGATAGTATAGCGCTTGAGGTGAGTGCCCAAACACTTTGATAATATTATTCTCTTTTACCTTGACATTCCGTACCGTGGTTTGCACAGGTAGTTTGCTACAGACAGGTAGTTTGCTAGAGAGTGAAGCCACATCTTTTTGCAACCTCTGAACCAACAGCTCTTACAGCCATTAACAAAGAGTCTTTTTACCTTGACCGCGACCTCCGGCAATTATTTATTTAACCGATCGCAAAATAGATATTCTGTATTGTACTTTGCAAGGCACAATCTGACTACTCTTTTATAATCTCATAGTTTGACTAGATCTGTCCTCAGTATATGTACGTATATTCCCCCATGTCAACTACTCAAAAGAAATATTTAAGTATTTACCGAGGGTAGAGGGCGTATTGAATGAGCTGAGCTAGTCTGTCGCGGAGAGTTTCCATCCCAAGACCTTTGGCGGCCGAAATAAATACTGCTTGAGGAAATTCTTCTCTGGCGAGGGCGAGAGTCTCTCCATCTACGGCATCGATTTTGTTAAAGACTACAAGGGCTGGGCCGGGAGTTACGGGCATATCTGTCAAAATATTCATGACCGATCGAATTTGGCTCTGCCACGCGGGATGGGAGAGATCGACAAGGTGCAGCAAAGCATCGGCGTCAGTGACTTCTTCGAGGGTAGCCCGAAAAGCGTCGATCAAGGCGGGAGGCAGTTCGCGAATAAAGCCCACTGTATCTGTGAGGACGATCGACAGCGGTTCCCTGGTGACAGTGCCGGGAATGGTCAACCGTCGAGTTGTCGGGTCGAGGGTGGCAAATAACTGGTCGGCGGCATAGACTTCGGAATTTGTGAGCAGGTTGAGCAGAGTAGATTTACCGGCGTTGGTGTAGCCCACGATTGCCACTGAGGGTACATCGTGATGATGGCGGTTCTGCCGCAGCCGAAACCGGTGTGCCAGCAGTTGATTTACTTCTTGCTGCAATCGAGAAATGCGTTTGGCGATCGTCCGCCGTTCGGTTTCTAGCTTGGTTTCCCCAGGGCCTCTGGTACCGATGCCACCACCCTGTCTCGACATTGCCTGACCGCGACCTCTGAGCCGGGGCAGGGCGTACTCTAGCTGAGCGAGTTCGACTTGCAATTTACCCTCGCTCGATCGAGCTCTTTGGGCAAAGATGTCGAGAATTACCTCTGTTCGATCGACAACGCGAAGACCTATCTGAGTTTCCAAGTTCCGTATTTGTGCGGGGGCCAGGTCGCGATCGAATACCACGAGGTTAGCGCTAATCGTCTGAGCCGTGAGGGAAATTTCCTGAACTTTGCCTTCGCCGACGACTGTTTGCGGATGGGGGCGCGATCGTTTTTGGCGCACTGTTTGCAGAACCTGACCTCCGGCGCTTTCAACCAGCCGCGTGATTTCTGCCAGGCCGTCCTCAAACTCCAACTGAGTCATGTGCTGAGTCATGACACCTACCAACAGCACTTTATCTTGGTCTGCATCGACCTGCTTAGCGACAAACTCTGCTTGAAACTCTGCTTCGAGTCCTTCCACCAAATCCAGAAAGTCTTGGTCGGCAAGTTCGTCCAAATTCAGCGGTTCTGATATTTTCCAGGGAAAGTGTGGAGTTTGAATTAGTGACTTGGGAATTGAAGGCTCTTCTACTTCATCAGTTGAATCTGGTTCTAACTGAGCGCTCAAAACAGAGAACTCAAAATTTGGCTGATCTCCCTGGGGTATCAGGTGAGCGAGATAAGTTTCTTGGATGTAACCAGTCGCACCGCCGCCGCGGCGCTGAAATCCTCCGCCGGTCAGTGTCAGCCAAACGAGGGCGTCCAGGCGCTGAATAGCCATTGCTGTGAGGGCGGCTTCGCTTGGAGTTTCTGGCTTCAGGTGGGTGGCGATGCAGCGAATGCCGCTGAGGCGACCTCCCCCGTAGCGGGGCAATTCTAGGGGCGCAATCTGCGTTTGGCGGGGTGTACCGACGCCGACGCGAATTACTTGTCCGCGACGGTTGATGTAGGTGCAGATTGGTTTGTCTATTTCCGTGCTGATGGCGGCGACGCGCTGGGCGAATTCTGCAGTGGTGATGCGATCGCCCGGTAGTCGCTGGTGGTACAGCTTTTCGAGTTGCTTGAGCTGGCTGGACTTTAAACCTTGAAGATTGCCGTAGATGGTTTCGATAACTGTTTCTCCCGATCGCTCTGTTTATCTCCTATTTTAATTAACTCCCGCGCGATGTGTTCGGCTTTTGAGTTGAAATTTACTAAATTTTCTTGCTTCTAGGATTTCGCGGATTCAGTCTGGGCGAGTTCAAAAACGGATACTTGCTTTCCGACAACAGTCGTGAGTCTGCCAAAATTTTAGAGCTTCCAGATTCATCTGTGGAGTAAATCTCAAATCTCAAATCTACTGAAGAGTCAAAAGTGCCGTTGTTTGTCGCAGCAGCGCGATCGGGCTTTTCACAGCAGCAATCTCAACTTGCAGTTGTATTTAGTATCCAGAGATACAGGCGATCTCTTAAAAATCTCGCGTAACAAAAGTTAACACTTTATTTTTTGTTTCTAAATCCTCCTTTAGACTTGTCTGTATCTTGGGCCTAGAGACAGATAGCAAAGCAGAAATTAGGTCGCTACCATGAGAAGCGAACATTGTTAAGGAATGTAAAAACATGGAAACTCGTCCTACTAACCTGCCTCCTACAGCTAATGCTTACAACGGCAAAGATCGGAATGCCTTTTTGTTTGGCTTCAACCCGCAAGCAGAACTTTGGAACGGTCGCTTAGCGATGATCGGTTTCTTAGCTTATTTGCTTTGGGATGCCGCTGGATATAGCGTTCTCCGTGACATACTTCACTTTCTGCCTACCTACATTGCTCAGTAATGAGTAGCTGTCTTTCCTGTCTGGCAGCGTGAGTAAATGCCGCCACTGCCAGACAGGCTAAAAGTTACAAATGGCAGCGAGTATGGTTGTGTCCCTTTGTATCTTTCGTTACTTTTGAATGGCATTAAAAGACTTCTTGCTGTGATTAGATGATTACGGGTGGGGGCGCTGTCGCTGGCGCGGTGAATATTGAGAGCAACAGATATTTATTGCGTAAAGGCGATCGCCCCTGCTGTATTTTTGGCAAGAAATCTCATCGAGCATTTCTGATAATTTATGAAAAATAGGAGCATCAACGATGATTAACTCAAATTTACTGGCAGTAGTAGAATCGACCCTGGCTGACACAGCATCAGGAAATTGGCAAAAACCAATAGTGATGTTTGTTTGCAATATCTTAGCATTGCTAGTTCTCAGCCGCCGAATTTGGTATCCCCACGTCGGGCCAAAAATGCCTTTGCCCTTCCCCTCTTTGTTCAACAATGTTAGCGTACCGGCATTTCTGGCTTGCATGAGCGCAGGTCATTTGCTCGGAGCATTTATGATTTTGACCCTCAACATCGACAAGTATTTTTAGAATAAATGGCGTAGCTTTTGTGGTAATTTATTGCTACATTTTTTAGTAGGTTCAAAAGCGCCAAAAAAATGGTAGGGGGGTAAGTTAAAAGCACTCACCCCTAATTTTAATTTTATATATGGAGTGGCGCAGAAATCGGTTTTTTTACCATCCCCATTAGATCAGCTTACTATGCTTAAACCCTTCAAATTCGACTGCAAAACCTTCACCTTGGGGAGCCGCACACATTAACCCAACTTGAACGATTGGTGACTCAGTTAGATATGCCAGTCGCATCATTGAATAGTCTGACCCATTCAACGAGTATTGCACTTCCACCGTTTCAGCTCGGCGCTTTACCCGCAGCCACAGAGAAACAGGCGGCACTTCAAGCGGCATAACAGACCAATCGGAATAGTCTCGTGTCACAACCGCACTCACGTTTTGCACTCCCTCAACAAACTCAATGCCGCACTTGAGCCAGATATTTTCGCTCTCTCTAATCATCAATCCTGCTTGATCGTAGAGCGATCGATAGCAACCAGTAATTTTGACTTCGGCTGTAAAGTCGCCTGACACTTGACGGTAGTAAAAGTTGCCGTTATCGCGAATGAATCCGTAATGAGTGTGCCGCCAAAAGTCAGTCTTTGCGCCGGCGGTAATGTGGATAACGTCGTTATCCTCAGGGTGCATCTCAGTTTGGCAAATACATCAAATTGAAAGTTGACCATTGAGATAAGCACAGCGAAGAGCAAGGATA